>NZ_SRIO01000005.1 GCF_004684205.1 Candidatus Macondimonas diazotrophica | reverse complement strand
CGTGACCAAGTCCGACATGGTGCTCAACGACTACGCGCCGGTCATGGAAGTGGACTCACAGACCTACGAGGTCCGCGCCGATGGCATGCTGCTCACCTGTGAGCCAGCGGAAGTGCTGCCGCTGGCGCAGCGGTATTACCTGTTTTGACGTAATGTTTAGACACGATTGGCTGGTCGAATGAGACGTGCATATGCCGCCTTCGTGAACCGTTGCCGTCGATTTTGAAGACCGGCATCAGCGTCTCGATGGCCGTGCCGTGTATCACAGTCGCCGGCACTAAAGGCACCTCCACCCGGGTGCCGAGATCGGCCGTCAGTCGCTCTGGATATCCAGGAGATCGGGACAGGCGGCGAAGGACTCGGGATGGATGTTCCTGTGAAGCGAGAACGGGGGCATCAAAAGGATCTCCGGTCATCGCCGAAGACCCCGAGTCTCAACCTTCTGGTTAGAAGCGTCGAAGGCGTCCCGGTTCGCCGCCAGCCATTGCTCGCGCTGGCGCTGCCGGAGCCTCTCGACCAGCGCCTGCTCCAAGGTGGCCGTAAGATTGATCTTCAGGTCCCGGACCTTGGCGAGGAGATCGGCATAGATGCTCCGGTTGGCGGGGCGCCTGGCGGTTTGGTGGTCGTCGGATGTGGCCACGGCGGTGCGTGCGCATGCGTATATGCTATGCGCAGATGATTTGCCGAGCGACCGCGAGTGACCGGCGCGCGTGCTTCCGTCATGGCCGCCGATCGCTGAACCTTCGCAGACGGCGGGTCACCAACTTTGGGGAGTGAAGATGTTGCCATGACCGACGAAAGCACCGACCTGCGCCGAATCCTGACCGAATGCCGCACGATCGCGGTAGTGGGCCTGTCGGCCAAGGAACACCGCGCGAGCCATCAGGTCGCCCGCTATCTGCAACAGCATGGCTATCGCATCATTCCGGTCCACCCGCGCTTCGATTCGGTGCTCGGCGAGCGCTGTTATGCCCGCCTCGCCGACATTCCGCACGCTGTCGACCTGGTGAACGTCTTTCGGCGTACGGAAGACGTGCTGCCAGTCGCACAGGAAGCCGTGGCCATCGGCGCCCGTTGCCTGTGGCAGCAGCTCGGCATTGCCAACATCAAGGCTGACCGGCTGGCGCGCGCAGCCGGGCTCGATTCGGTCATGGACCGCTGCATCAAGATCGAACACGCCCGGCTGATCGGGGCCGGCTGAGCCCGGGGGCGCGGCCAGCGCCATCAGCGCGTGAAGTCTTCCGGCCCGTGGCGCTCGGGTATGCGCTCGGCCTCCGGCCCCCAGGTGCGATTGACGCGACGGCCGCGCTGAACGGCGGGTCGCGCGGCGATTTCCTCGGCCCAGCGCAACACATGCTGATAGGTCGTCACCTGCAGGAACTCGCCCGCCTCGTACAAGTTCTCGCGCACCAGCGCGCCATACCAGGAATGCACCGCGATGTCGGCGATCGTGTAGGCCTCGCCGGCGAGGTAACGCCGGTCGGCCAGGTTGCGATTGAGCACGTCGAGCTGGCGTTTCACCTCCATCGCAAAGCGGTTGATGGGGTATTCGAGCTTGACCGGCGCATAGGCGTAGAAATGACCGAAGCCGCCGCCCAGAAACGGCGCGCTGCCCATCTGCCAGAACAGCCAGGACAGACATTCGGCTCGTCCGGCCCCCGCTTCGGGCAGGAAGGCGCCGAACTTTTCCGCCAGATAGAGAAGGATCGCGCCCGACTCGAACACACGGGTGGGGGTCGGCGTGCTGACATCCAGCAGAGCCGGGATCTTGGAGTTCGGGTTGACGGCGACAAAGCCGCTGGAGAACTGCTCGCCGTCCAGGATGTTGATGGGCCAGGCGTCGTACTCGGCCCCGGTGATGCCTGCCTCCAGCAGCTCCTCGAACATCACGGTGACCTTCACGCCGTTCGGTGTCGCGAGTGAATAGAGCTGGTGCGGGTGCTGGCCCACCGGCAGTTCGCGGTCGTGGGTGGGGCCGGCAACGGGGCGGTTGATGGCTGCGAAGCGTCCGCCGCTTTCGGTATCCCATTTCCAGATCCGGGGCGGGACGTACTCGGCGGGGTTTTCATCGCTCATCGCAAGCTCCTCGAGGGTGGGAAGAGAAGGGAACGCCGGCCGACGGGCGGCCGATTCATCATAAAGGCCCGGCCGGCACAATGCGCGCAGGGCCACGCGATGCAAAAAATTCTTTTTGCGATCAGCGCTTTGAAAATTATCTGCCGGCAAGTGTAAGAATTTTCTCCGCACCGCGACTACGGCAATGCGACCCGAAGATGGGCCCACCGGCCCGCAGAACCGGTCGCAGCGCCCGCGGCCGCTTGCCGCGTTTTACCCATACTCATCAAGGAATGAACCGATGACCCGTAAAGCCCAACCCCTGACCCTCGCCGGTGCCGGCCTGGCCGCCGCGTTTGGCCTGGCCGTGACCCTGGCCGCGGCCCCGGCCGTTGCCGGCGCCGCCGACAAGGAAAAATGCTATGGCGTGTCCCTGAAAGCCAAGAACGACTGCGCGGCCGGACCGGGCACGACCTGCGCCGGCACTTCCGTCAAGGACTATCAGGGCAACGCCTGGAAATATGTCCCGGCAGGCACCTGCGTCTCGATGGACTCGCCCACCTCGCCAACGGGCAAGGGCCAACTCGCCGCATTTGCTGAAAAGTAATACTGTTTGACGCATGACAGGCAGGCGGAGCGCATCCATGACGGTCTCTTCCCATCACAGTCCCTCGTGGCATGCAGCGTCCGCCTGCCGCACCGGCGCCTGTACCGGACTGGGCTTGAAGCCCCAGCATTTCGGGCAGATTCTGGACCAGCGCCCCTCGCTGGGTTTCTTTGAGATCCACGCCGAAAACTACATGGGCGCGGGTGGCCCGTTTCACCACTATCTCAGCCGTATCCGCGAGCACTACGCCCTGTCGGTACACGGCGTCGGGCTGTCGATCGGTGGCAGCGACCTCGATCCGGCGCACCTCGAGCGCCTGGCGACCGTGCTGGCGCGCTACGAACCCGAGTGGTTTTCCGAGCATCTGGCCTGGTCGCGCCACGGCGCGGTGTGCCTGAACGATCTGCTGCCGGTGGTCTACGACGCCGCTACCTTGGCGCGGGTCTGCGATCACGTCGACCACGTCCAGGAGCGCCTGGGCCGGCGCATGCTTCTGGAAAATCCGGCCACCTATCTCGAAAGCCGCGCCTCGACGCTGTCCGAGGCGGAATTCATCACCGCGATCGTCCGCCGCACCGGCTGCGGCTTGCTGCTCGACGTGAACAACGTGTTCGTCTCCTGCGTGAATCACCATCGCGATCCGCAGGCCGAACTGACCGCCCTGCCGCTGCAGGCCGTGGGCGAAATCCATCTTGCCGGTCATGCCGAGGCCGTGGATGGCGCCGGCGATCCGCTGCTCATCGACAACCACGGCGCGCCGGTCGCCACCGCAGTCTGGGATCTGTATGCCCAGGCCATCGCGCAGCTCGGCCCCGTACCCACGCTGATCGAACGGGACAACGACATTCCCGCCTTCGATGTGCTCCTGGCCGAAGCGCGCCAGGCCGAGCGCATCCTGCAAGCCGCCCGAGGCGATGCACGGGTGGAACACGCATGATGGATCAGCCCGAATTCGCCGGCGCGCTGCTCGATCCCGAGCGGCCGCCACCCACCGACCTGACGACCTGGAACGGCTCCGACCCCGCCACGCGTCTTGCGATCTATCGCAACAACGTCATGGTCTCGCTGCTGGGCGTGCTGGCCGATACCTTTCCGGTCACGCGCGAACTGGTCGGCGAGGCATTCTTCCGCGCCATGGGTCAGTGCTTCGTGCGCGCGCAGCCACCACAAAGTCCGGTCATGGCCGAATACGGCGCGGGATTTGCCGATTTCATCGCGGCCTTCGCGCCGGCCCGCACGCTGCCTTATCTGCCCGATGTCGCGCGCCTGGAGTGGCTGCGCCTGACGGCGCTGCATGCCGCCGATGCCGAGCCGATGCCCGCCGAGCGCCTGGCGACCCTGCTGGCCGATCAGCCGGATCTGGGTGCTTGGCACGTGCGGCTGCATCCCGCCTTCGCCGTGCTGCGCTCGGACCACGCCGCCGTCTCCATCTGGGCGGCGCACCAGGGCGTGGGCTCACTCGCCGAGATCGACCCGAGTGCGGGCGAGAGCGCCTGGGTGACGCGTCCCGAGCTGGAAGTGGACGTCATTCCGGTCGATACCGCGACGGGCGAACTGGCCGCGCGGCTGCTCGCGGGGGACTCGCTCGCGGCCGCTGTCGGGGCGGTGCACGAGGCGGGGCTGAACCTCGATCTGTCCGCTGCGCTGGCCGGCCTGATCCGCGCCCGCGCCCTGATTTCCCTTGATCCCCCTGGAGAAACCGCTGCATGAAGCCCGCATCTGCAATCGCGCCACTGCCATGGCCCGCCCGGCCGCTGGCCGCACTGATCGATCTGTTCGGACGCATTCCGGACAGCCTGATCGCCCTGCTCGGCCGGTTTTCCATCGCCGCGGTGTTCTGGCTGTCCGGACAGACCAAGATCGAGGGGCTGACCATCAATCTGGTGCAGGGCGAGTTCAGCCTGGGCTGGCCGCGACTGTCCGATTCGGCACTGTTTCTGTTCCAGGAGGAATACGCGCTGCCGCTGCTGCCGCCACTCTGGGCGGCGATCATGGCCACGGTGGCCGAGCATGTGTTGCCGATTCTGGTGTTGATCGGGCTGGCCACCCGCTTCTCGGCGCTGGGTCTCTTGGGCATGACGCTGGTGATCCAGCTGTTCGTCTATCCCGGCGCCTATCCGACCCACGGTGTGTGGGCCGCGGTGTTGCTGTATCTCATCGCAAAGGGGCCCGGTAAGGTGTCGATTGATGCCTGGATCGCCCGCCAATACGGCCGGACCGGCTAAGCCCGGCTTGGCTCAGGGCAGCGGGTCCTTGTCGTCGGGGGCGGAAAAGTCGCCATCCAGGGGCGAGAACCGGCGCGAGGCTTCGCGCAGGACATCCATCTGCCGGTTGAAGCGGCGGCATCCGCTGCACATGGCCAGATGCATGCGCAAGGCCATGCGCTCGCCGAACGACAGCGGTCGCTCCCGAGCCTCGGACATCAGACGGGTACTCTCCCGGCAACTCAACATGGCTGCGCCTCCCCGAACCAGCGGTTTTCCAGACATTCGCGCAGCCGCAGCCGCGCGCGGTGCAATGTCACATGCAGATTGGTCTGCGAAATCCCGAGCACCTTACACATCTCATCGGCATCCAGCCCGAGAAATTCCCGCATCATGAAAGCCCGACCCTGGCGAGGCGGCAGGCCGTCCAGGCAGACGGCGAAAATCTGCCAGAATTGATCGTCCTGGAAGCTGCCCTCGGGATCACCCCACTTCCGGGGCAGTTCCTCGGCGCGCCAGTGCCCCGTCTCATCGAACAGCTGATCGAGCCACTCGTCGCCGCCGGCTTCATCATCGCTCACACGGCTTGGCTCGACCCAGCGCCGACGCTGACGCAGCGCATCGATGATCTTGTGCTTCAGGATCCCGAACATCCAGGTCTTGAAGGCCGCCTGTCCGCGATAGCCCGCCACGTTCTTCAGCGCGCTCACCAAGGCTTCCTGTACGACGTCTTCCGCCAGATGCGCATCACCCAGCTGCAGGTGGGCGAATTTCAGCATCCGGCGGCGCAGGTCTGCGATGAAAGCCGGATCCTGCAGGTAGTCGGGGGCCTCGAAGGGGGCGTCGGGTGACGACATCGTCGAACATCTCGGTCGGCGTTGAACAAGGCTGAACAGCGGCAAGGCTCTAGCGTACCCTATCCCGTCGCGGCCGCCCTGCGTCACCGCAAGCCGGAGCGCCGGCCGGCTCCCGCCAACCCATCCCGTGGAGCAACGCTCATGCAGACCCTCGAGGCGCTGGAACGAATCGCCCGCGAGGCCGGCACCATCGCGCAAACCGCCCGCGCCGAAGGCCTTGCCGTCACCGCCAAGGCCCAGGGAGAGATCGTGACCTCGGCCGATCGGGCCGTCCACGTCGGCCTGCTGACGGCGTTCGCCCACCACTTCCCCGGTCTGCCCCTGCTGACCGAGGAAAGTCCGCGCCACGATGTTCCGGACGGTTCGTTCCTGGTGGCGGATGAAATCGACGGTACCGCCCCGTTTTCGGCTGGATCGGCGCAATGGGGAGTGATGCTGGCCGGCATGGACCCGGCGCCACGCCACGCCGTGATCCACCTGCCGGACCTGGGCGTCACCCTCACCGCAGCACGGGGCGAGGGCTGCTGGCTGAACGGCGATCGTGTCACCCTGCGCGGCGGTGACGCGCTCGGCGACGCATTGCTCGGCGCCGAATTCAACAAACGCTTGCGCCCAGAGGAATGGGCATGGTTGCAGCGACTGGTGGGGGCGACGCGGGCCGTCCGCGCCACGGCCTGTTCGGCGGCCAGCACCCACGAGCTGCTGAGCGGTGTCACCGGCCTGTACATCAACTTGCGCGGCGGCCGGATCTGGGATTTCGCGGCCCCGGCCCTGATCATCTGCGAAGCAGGCGGGCAGACCTGTGCGCCCGATGGCGGGCCGCTGGTCTGGGATCGGGTGGAAATGGGCCTGGTCGCCGGCGCCAACCGGGGGCTGCTCGACGCCGCCCTCGCCCTGCGCGAAGAGGCGCCGATGGCGGGGCCGGACGTTGCCCGTGACCCGGCGCGCGGACGATGACGCGCACACCGGTCACCATGCCCACGAAGCGCCTGCTGCTGCGCCCATGGCGGCCAGCGGATCGGGCGCCGTTCGCCGCGCTCAATGCCGATCCCCGCGTCATGGAATATTTCCCCACCGTGCTCGACCGGGCGGACAGTGATGCCTTGGCCGATCGCTGCCAGCGGCTCATCGACACGCAGGGCTGGGGATTCTGGGCGGTAGAACACCGGCAAACCGGCGCGTTTCTGGGCATGACCGGCCTGAATGTCCCGTCGGCCGAGCTGCCTTGTTCGCCCTGCGTGGAAATCGGCTGGCGCTTCGCTCACCCGCATTGGCGGCAGGGTTTCGCCACCGAAGCCGCGCTCTGCGCGCTGAACTTCGGCTTCGAGCGGCTCGCGCTGACCGAGATCGTCGCCTTTACCGCGGTCGGCAACCAGCGCTCGCGAGCGGTCATGACACGCCTGGGCATGCACGATGCCCACGAACCGTTCGATCATCCCGCCATCGCGCCGGACAGCCCGTTGCGACGGCTTGTCCTCTACCGCCTGTCGCGGACGCAATGGTTGGCCGGCACGCCGTCCTGAGCACCGCTACGGCCGCCAACATCCAGAAGAGCCTGCCTCGGCTTCAAAAAGTCATCAGGGAGCATCTGGATTTTTACCCTGCGCCAGCAGTTCGTATTCGAGGATGAACTGATTCGCGGCGGGCTGAAACTCGGATGGGATCGCGCCGCGATCGCGCAATGGCAACAACCGATCGAAACAGAGGCGCGTATCCAAATAGGGTTCCAGCGACCTCGGATTCAGTCGGGGACATGGCCGAACACGATCTTCCAATGCCAGATCATGGCGAAGAAACTGCATCAGCAGCGCGAGCAGGCCCTCGTCCGTCGATGCCACCGCTTCACACCAGCCCCGCGGCGCGGCGGCGTCGCCCCACTGCCCCCAGCTGGCCAGCGTCCCAGGCAATCTGGGGCGCGTCAAGAAGACACGCTGAGCTGACAGCGCCTGCACCCGCCCGCACCACAACTTCTTGAGCCGTTCGAGATCATCGGTGCCGATCAATGCCTCCCCGCCGGCGCCGGATGTCGTCGCGGGATCGAGCTCGTGCAGCACGTATTCCTGGATCACGAGTGCGTGCCCGTGTTCAATGGCTTGAAAGAGCACTCCGGGCCGATCCTCCATCTTCATCCGTTTGAGCGAACGGCATACCAGATCCCTCATCAGCACTTCGTCGCTCATCCGTTCTTCGCCCTCGCTTAACAGAACCCTATGCGCAAGTTCAGGGCCGATCAGCTCGTCGCCGATATCTAAAACTTGTGCGATGAGGCGTGGGACATCTCCTTCCGTAATGTCGGATGCGACGTGATCTCCCACCCTTTTTATCAACGCCCGCGACTTCGAGATTCCGCCGAGGGCGGTTTCCTCTTTCGCGCGGAGCAGGATGCCCTTGAAGTTCTCCGGTGTCGCGATGGCTGCGATGAGCGCCATCACTTCCCCGTGACTCACCGCGCCGGGCAATAGCGAAAGTCGAAAATACATGTGAAACAGTTCCGGATGACAGATCCGAAGATCACGACGCCATTGCGATGGCGGGCCACCCGAATGGCTGACAGCAGCGATCTTCGGAAAAAGGCGCCCCATCATCTCCCGCATGCCGTCGCGCAATGGTTCAGGCAATTCGCTGGCCCATCGCTCGTGAAACTCATTCTCGACCGACGTTGCCCCAGACGCCGCACGTGACCCCGTGAACTTTTCTTCATTCAAACGAATGGTGTCGTAGAGCTCCGGCAGGAAAACCCGAAGCATCTCGATGGCGATGAAATCAACTGGATTCACCTCACCGGCCACGGCCGGAAAGGTGACCGAGAGTGTGTTCACGAGACGGATGACATCGCGAGGCACGCAAACCAGTCGCTCGATCCCGCCGACAAGGACCGCTGCGCCGTGGCCCTGATCGACAGCATCATCCGGTACGCAATTCAACACTTCTTCGTCCAAGCGCCGAAGCACCACATCGCGAAGCGTGGTGCGATCGATGAGCGGGATCTCGAAGGGAACCTGAATGATCTTTTCGAGGTAACGCGCGCCGGGCAGGCCACTGTCGCGTTCGATGGCCTGAACGGCGGCCTTGCGATCGAAGGCGAGCAGGTAGGTGACAAAGGGGAAATCGGCCAGCGCCTTGATGACGGTGAAAAGCTGGCGCACCTCGTCGTGATCCAGGCGGTCGATGTCATCGATGATGACCAGGATGCGGACCTTCGCTTCGCGCAGCTCGTCTGCAATCTGGGCTTTCAAGGCAGGGACATCCTTCGGCTTTCTCTGCAACATTCGCCCAACAGTCTTGCCTGCATCTTTGGCGTAACCTCCTGTCATCCCCGTCGCATCGACCGCTGCTCCGACAAAACCTCCGAGACTTTCACCGTACTTGTCCAGTAATTCGCCAAGCCGCTTGAATTTGGCGTTTTTCGCCGGCAGCGCCGCCTGGAGTTGCCGCAGGAATGTCTGAGCCAGATCCTCGCGGCCGGAAAACCACCAGGGATTGAAATGCACCACGACGGGCGGGTCAGCGTCTTCAGTTTTCTCCGCTTCGAGGTAGTGACACACATAGTTCAGGATCGTCGTCTTGCCAGAACCCCAGAGGCCATGCAGGGCAATCACCAGACCATCGCCGCCTCGGTGGCAGCGGATACTCTTGGCCAAGTGACGCGCGAAGGGTGCGTGTCCGAAAAGATCGTCTTTGGGATCAGTGCAGGGGCGATCGGCGGACAAGGCCGTCATCGCGGCCCTGGATGCGGCATTGCAGTTGTTTAGCGGATCCTCCATGGACTTCCCCCCTATTATTATTTCGGTTGAGCCCTGATGGCGGCACGAATGGAGCGATCAAGTATCCCGCCAGTCTAGCGGCCCGGAACTGCGGCCGCAGCCGTCATTGGGTCGGATGTTCGAGTGGTGTAGAGTGAGCCGAAACCGAAGCGTCATTCACCCTCGATCCACCACCCGCCTGACCCCATTCCGAAAACCCATGCAGATCGCCAGCTGGAACGTCAATTCGCTCAAGGTACGCCTGCCGCAGGTGCTCGACTGGCTGCGGGAGAATCCCGTGGATGCACTGGCCCTGCAGGAAACCAAGCTGAAGGATGAGAACTTCCCGGTCGAGGCCTTGCGCGATGCCGGCTACGCGGCAGTTTTCGCCGGCCAATCGGCGTATAACGGCGTGGCGGTGCTCAGCCGCTCGCCGATCACGGCGGTGCGCACCGGCCTGCCCGGCTTCGACGATCCGCAGCAGCGCGTTCTGGCGTGCACCATCGGGCCGCTGCGGCTGATCAATCTCTATGTGCCGAATGGCCAATCGGTGGACAGCGACAAGTATGTCTACAAGCTCGACTGGCTCGCCCGACTGCGCGACTACCTGCAAGCCGAACTGGCCGAACACCCGCATCTGGCGGTGGTCGGAGATTTCAACATCGCGCCCGATGACCGGGATGTCCACGACCCGGCTGCCTGGGCCGGGCAGGTGCTGTGCAGCGAGCCGGAACGGAAGGCCTTGCAGGTGCTGCTCGATCTGGGGCTTACCGACAGCCTGCGCCTGCACGAGTCCGCTGGTGGCATCTACAGCTGGTGGGATTACCGGATGATGGCGTTCCGCCGCAAGCGCGGCTTGCGCATCGATCTGGTCCTGGTCAGTGCCGCGCTGGCGACGCTGTGCGAGGAGAGCCGGATAGATGCCACGCCACGAGGCTGGGAGCGGCCGTCGGACCATGCGCCGGTGATCGCACGATTCAGGAATCTGAGCTGAACACCCACTGAGGCTGTGCCCAAGACAGTCTTGCGTCTGTGCATGAGCCGGCTAGGATGAGCGGGTATGCCTTCCCGCGGCCTTGGAGCGCGCCATGTCCTCTTCCCTGTCGCAGCGGTTCGATGTGATCGGTTCTTTCCTCGCCACGCTGCTGGGCCTCGGCCGCGGCATGATGGCGCAGCCCGGAGCGGTTCACGCCCCGCCTCCGGCGCAGCGCCTCAAGCTCTATGACATGGAAGGCTGTCCGTTCTGTCGCTCGGCGCGCGAAGCGCTCTCGGCGCTGCATCTGGATGTCGAGGTCTACCCCTGCCCCAAGGGCGGCACGCGCTTTCGGCCCGAGGTGGTGGCGCAGGGCGGCAAGGCGCAATTTCCTTATCTCGTCGATCCCAATACGGGCACTGCGCTTTACGAGTCCGAAACGATCGTCGCCTATCTGTTCCGCACCTACGGCAGCGGTCCGGTGCCGTTGCACTATCGCGGCGCGCTGCTCAAACAGGTCGGTAACGCCTTGGGCAGTTTGATTCGGGCCGGCAAGGGCGTGCGCGTGCGGCCCTCGCACGCGCCGGAACAGCCGCTGCATCTCTGGAGTTTCGAGGCCAGCCCTTTTTGCCGGCTGGTGCGCGAACGCCTCACCGAGCTGGAACTGCCCTATGTGCTGCACAACGTGGCCAAGGAACAGCGGTCGGAATTCGGCCGTGCGCGCCAGCGCCATCCCGCGCCCTACACACCGGTTCCCGGCGGCAAGCGTGCGGCGCACTTCGCCCGCACCGGCCACATGCAGGTGCCCTATCTGGAAGATCCGAACACCGGCATGCAGATCCTGGAGTCGGCCGCCATCCTCGGTTATCTGGAACGCACCTACGCCACCTGAAGCATCCCCGCGTGCGCAGCGCGCCGGCCGACCTGTGCATGGGCAAGCCGGAACGCGCGCACTATACTGGCCGCCTGTCTGTTACCCACCGCTACGGATCGTCCCCATGCCGCGCTCCCGATGGTTGTTGCTGCCGCTCGCCTTGATGCTGCTCACCGCATGCGGCCAGAAGGGGCCGCTGTACCGGAGCGAGGAAGCCGTGCCGGCCGAGGCACCCGCCAATGATGGGGACGAAGGGCCGCCCGCCGTGATCGCCCCGCCTGCCACCGAGTAACCGCTGACCCATGGATCACTTTCTCTACCGCAACGGCCGGCTGCATGCCGAGGATGTCGACCTGGAAGCGCTGGCCGCCGCCTATGGCACGCCGGCCTATGTCTATTCGCGCGCCACGCTGACCCGCCATTTTCGGATCATGACCGAGGCGCTGGGCGATCACCCGCATTTGATCTGCTACGCAGTCAAGGCCAATGCCAATCTGGCGGTGCTGAACGTGCTGGCCCGCCTGGGCTCGGGATTCGACATCGTTTCGGGCGGCGAGCTGGCGCGGGTGCTGCAGGCTGGCGGCGACCCCGCCAAAGTGGTGTTTTCCGGGGTCGGCAAGCGCACCGCTGAACTGGAACACGCGCTGTCGGTCGGCATCCGCTGCTTCAATGTCGAATCGATCGCCGAACTCGACCGCCTCGACCGCATCGCCCGCGCTCACGGCGTCACCGCGCCAGTGTCGCTGCGCGTCAATCCCGACGTGGACGCCCAGACCCATCCCTATATCGCCACCGGGCTCAAGGACAACAAGTTCGGCATCGCCATCGCCGAGGCCGAAGCTGCCTATGCACGGGCCGCCGAATCGCCCGGGATCCGGGTGGTCGGTGTGGATTGCCACATCGGCTCGCAGCTCACCAAGACTGCCCCATTCGTCGACGCCCTGGATCGCGTGCTGCAGCTGGTCGACCGCCTGGCGGAGCAGGGGATTGCACTGCAGCACCTGGATGTCGGCGGCGGACTGGGCATCCGCTACCGGGACGAAACGCCACCGGACCCGGCTGAGTATGCCGCGGCGCTGCGCGAGCGGTTGGGCGGCCGGACGCTGGAACTGATCCTGGAACCGGGCCGCGTGCTGGTCGGCAACGCCGGCATTCTCCTCACGCGGGTCGAATATCTCAAAACCCAGAGCGAACGGCAGTTTGCCATCGTCGATGCGGGCATGACCGACCTGCTGCGTCCGGCGCTCTACCAAGCCTGGCAGGAGATCGTGACGGTGCAGCAGCATCCCGACCGGCCCGAGGCGGTCTACGATGTGGTCGGGCCGGTGTGCGAAACCGCCGATTTCCTGGGCAAAGCGCGGCCGCTGAGGATTGCCGAAGGGGATCTGCTCGCAGTGCGCTCCGCCGGCGCCTACGGTTTCGTGATGGCCTCGCAGTACAACGCCCGCCCCCGGCCGCCGGAACTTCTGGTGGACGGCGACCGCATCCACGTGGCGCGAGCGCGCGAATCGATCAACGATCTGTGGGCCGGCGAAAGCCTGCTGCCGGATTGACGGCGACATGACGGTTCCGCCCACACCGCCCGTGCCACTGGTCCTAGTGGACGGCTCGAGCTATCTCTACCGCGCCTTCCATGCGCTGCCGCCGCTCAGCACGCGCGACGGCCGGCCCACCGGCGCGGTGGTGGGCGTTTACAACATGTTGCGCAAGCTGATCCAGGAGCTGCAACCGCAGCGGCTGGCAGTCGTGTTCGATGCCCGCGGCAAGACGTTCCGCGACGAGCTGTTCCAGGCCTACAAGGCGCATCGTCCACCCATGCCGGACGATCTCGCCCGTCAGGTCGACCCGCTCAAGGCTCTGATCCGCGCCATGGGCGTGCCGCTGCTGGAAGTCGCCGGCGTGGAAGCGGACGATGTCATCGGTACCCTGGCCCGACAAGCCGCCGCACAGCAGATGGAGACCATCATCTCCACCGGCGACAAGGACATGGCCCAGCTCGTCGACGGGTACGTCGCCCTGGTCAACACCATGTCCGGCACCTGGCTCGACCGCACCGGGGTGGTGGCCAAGTTCGGCGTGCCGCCTGAGTGCATCATCGACTACCTCGCTCTGGTCGGCGACAGCAGCGACAACATCCCGGGCGTGCCCAAGGTCGGCCCCAAGACGGCGGCCAAATGGTTGAGCGCCCACGGCAGCCTGGACGCACTCCTGGCGGCAGCCGACACGATCGCCGGCAAGGTGGGCGAATCGTTGCGCGACAATCTCGAACAGCTCGCCCTGTCGCGCGAACTGGCACGTATCCGCACCGATGTGGCGTTGGCGCAATCGCTCGACGATCTGCAACCGCAGCCGGCCGATACCGAAACCCTGCTGGGCTTGGCGCAGGATCTGGAACTGGGCGGACTGCTGCGCGAACTCAACCGTGAAGGCGATCCGACCGCGGGGGCAGTGGCCTCGGATCCGAGCACAGACCCCGGTGCCGCGGTGACGTATCACAGCGTCCGCGAAACCGCCGACTTCGAGCACTGGCTGGCGCGACTGGAGAAGGCCGAGCTCATCGCGCTCGACACCGAAACCACCAGCCTGAACAGCCTGGAAGCCCGCATCGTGGGCCTCTCCTTTGCCATCGAGCCGGGCGAAGCCATCTATATCCCGCTCGCCCATGAAGGGCTCGAGGCCACGCCGCAACTGGACCGCGAGGAGACGCTGGCGCGGCTGAAGCCCCTGCTGGAGGACCCGGCGCGGCTCAAAGTCGGGCAGAACCTGAAATACGACCGCGCGGTGCTGGAAAACCACGGCATCCGCCTGGCCGGCATCCGCCACGACACTCTGCTCGAGTCCTATGTGCTGGACAGTACGGTGCGGCACGATCTGGACTCGATGGCCCTGCGCGAACTCGGCGTCTCGACGATCGCCTACGAGTCCGTGACGGGCAAGGGTGCCAAGCAGATTCCGTTTGCCGCCGTGCCGATCGAGACGGCCACGCGCTACGCCGCCGAGGACGCGGACATCGCACTGCGCCTGCACCAGGCGATGTGGCCGCGACTGCAGGCGGTCCCGACGCTGGCGTCCATCTATACCACCCTCGAAATGCCGCTGCTTCCGGTGCTGGGCCGGATGGAACGCACAGGCGTGCGCGTCGACGCCGCGCAGCTCAAGGCCCAGAGCGCCGAGCTCTCGGCCGAGATGGACCGGCTGCGGGAGGCCGCCCAGACCGAAGCCGGCAGCGCCTTCAACCTCGATTCACCCAAGCAGCTTCAGGAGATCCTGTTCGAAAAGATGGGGTTGCCGGTGGTGCGCAAAACCCCGAAGGGACAGCCATCGACCGCCGAGGACGTGCTGCAGGAGCTTGCCGCCGACTACCCCTTGCCGCGCCTTATCCTGGAATATCGCGGCCTGGCGAAGCTCAAGTCGACCTATGCCGACAAGCTCCCCGCTCAGATCGATCCGCGGACCGGGCGCATCCACACCTCGTATCATCAAGCGGTCGCGGCTACCGGGCGGTTGTCGTCGTCCGATCCCAACCTGCAGAACATCCCGGTGCGCACTGCCCAGGGCCGTCGCATCCGCCAGGCGTTCATCGCCGATCCGGGCCACGTCCTGCTCTCGGCGGACTACTCGCAAATCGAACTACGCATCATGGCGCATCTGTCCGGCGACGCCCGACTGTGTCAGGCATTTGCCGAGGGCGAAGACGTGCACCGGGCCACCGCAGCCGAGGTGTTCGGCGTGCCGCTGGAGCAGGTGCAAGGCGAGCAGCGCCGGGCGGCCAAGGCCATCAACTTCGGCCTGATCTACGGCATGTCGGCGTTCGGGCTGGCGCGTCAGCTCGGAATCGCGCGGGAAGCGGCTCAGCGCTACATCGATCTGTACTTCGAACGCTATCCGGGCGTGCGCGTATTCATGGACCAGACGCGCGCCAAAGCCCGCGAACAAGGCTATGTGGAAACAGTGTTCGGCCGCCGGCTGTATGTGCCCGACATCCACGCCCGCAACGGCAACCAGCGTCAGTACGCCGAACGCACCGCCATCAATGCCCCCATGCAGGGCACTGCCGCCGACATCATCAAGCGGGCCATGATCGCCATCGACGAATGGATCGAGCGCGACGGCGTGCCGGCGCGAATGATCCTGCAGGTGCACGACGAACTGGTCTTCGAGATTCCACTCGACGCCATCGATACCGTCAAGGCCGGGGTTCTGGCGCGCATGCAGGGGGCGACGGCGCTGGCCGTTCCGCTTGAAGTGGACGCGGGGGTCGGTGAGAACTGGGACGCCGCCCACGGGAGCTGACCCTCGGGGCAGCCCCGCCCCGGTTTACCGCCGTTCGGGTCAGAGCGGGCCCTCCGGTGCGCGATCGATGACTGCGGTGGTAGCCGGCCAGGCGTTGATCACCGCATTCACCACCGTGGCCAGGGGAATGGCGAAAAATGCGCCCCAGAATCCCCAGATGTTCCCAAAGAACAGGATGGCCACGATGATGGCGACAGGGTGCAGCTTGACCGCATCGCCGAGCAGGACGGGGGCGAGAATATTGCCGTCGACGAACTGGATGACACCGTAGGCCAGGATCGCCAGCAGGCATTCCTGGGACATGCCCCACTGCAGGTACGCCACCATCGCCACCGGCAAGGTCACGACCGTCGCGCCGACGTAGGGAATGAGCACCGACAGGCCGGTAATCACCGAGAGCAGCACGGCGTAGTTCAGACCCATCAGGCTGAATATGACGAACGTGGCCATGGCGACGATCAGGATCTCGATGAACTTGCCGCGGATGTAGTTGCTGAACTGATGCTGGGCTTCGTGCCAGACGCGCACGGCCAGCTCGCGATCATCCGGCAGGAAACGCTCGAACCAGGCGAGAATACGATCGCCATCCTTGAGCAGGAAGAACACCAGGAACGGCACCAGGAAGATGTAGACGATCAGCGTTGCGGCCCCCACCAGTGAGGAAAACGAATATCCCAGAAGCCGCTGGCTCAACTGTAGGCCCTGCGCCCGGGACTGGGCCAGAATCTCATCGATTTCCGAAGTGGAGATCAGGCTCGGATAACGTTCTGGCAGGTCCATGAGGGTCGTCTGCGCCGCGGAGATCAGCGACGGAATCTGCTGGGCAAACGTCGTCAGCTGCTGAAGGAACAGCGGCAGGAACGCGAACAAGGTCAACACCAGCCCGCCCAGGAAGACGACAAAGATCAACAGGACGGCGAGCAGGTGCGGAAAGCGGCGGCGCTCCAACCATCGCACGCGGGGGTGGAGCAGAAATGAAATGATTACGCTGGCGTAGACGGGCGCCATCATCTGCGCCGTCCAGATGATGAACCCCATGAACAGGAATACCATGCCGATCAGCATCACGATCCGCCGATCAGCGAATGTCTGTTTCAGCCAGTCACGTATCATTACTTCCTCTCTCGCAATCATCGAGATCGCCGGCCCCGGTCGCCTCCGATCCGGTCTGCCCGCACCCGTGGATTTCGACACGTCCGCTGCCGTTTCACCGGGCATTCCCGTGCCTGCGGTACCGCAGGCACGAGGGCACCGGGATAAAAATCAGGGCTTCGATGGAACTTCCGGGAAGTCTTCATAGTCTATGTATTCGAGTATCGCAACGATACTCTTCCTACCCTGAGTAAGTGGGCGCGCTGGCTACCCCCAAAGCCGCAGCCCGCGGTAACCGCGATGGCTCCCCCTTCGGCTGTCGCGGTTTTTTTTATTCCGCAAGAACCGGATCATCAAACCAGTGCTCCAGCTGCGCCCGGGCCTCATCGACGCCCTGTCGCGAGATGGCCGAGAACAATTGCACGGTTGCCCCCGGCGCTTCCTGTGCCAGACTGCGTCGCACCGCTAGCAACGTGTTGCCGGCGGCGCCACGACCCAGTTTGTCGGCCTTGGTGAGCAGGACATGACAGGCCACACCGGCCGCGGTGCACCAAGCCAGCATCTGCCGATCGAACTCGGTCAGTGGATGCCGCACATCCATCACCAGGACGACACCCCTGAGGCTCGCGCGCGCAAGCAGATAACCCTCGACGAGCGCCGCCCATTCCCGGCGTACGGCAAGCGGCACGCTCGCATAGCCATAGCCCGGCAGATCGACCAGACGCATGCCGCAGGGCAGCACGAAGAAATTGAGCAGCTGAGTCCGGCCAGGGGTGCGGCTGGTGCGCGCCAGCGCGCGCCGTTGAGTGATGGCGTTGAGGGCGCTGGATTTGCCCGCGTTGGAGCGGCCGGCGAAAGCGATTTCGGCCTGATCGTCCGCTGGCAACTGGACTAGCTGAGCCACACTCTTGACAAAAACGGCGCCATTGTAGTCCCGCATGAGATTTGCCCGATGTCCTCTTGACCGTTTCGGTTGACCCCGTTTGGTGTCAACGTTGTAGAATTGCGCGCTTGCGAGTCCGGTTCTCCGGCGCGTTCGTCTGGAACGCCGCGTTTTCCCGGCTCACGGCCATCCAGCATGCCAGATCAGGAGGCACCTTTCCTATGAACAGACTGTTTGCCGTGAGCTTGATGCTCATCGGGTTGTGCGTTTCCGGCGCGGCGGCAGCCGCGGGAAATCCCGAAGCGGGACAGCAAAAGGCCGCTCCCTGCGCGGCCTGTCACGGGCTCGACGGCAATAGCACCAATCCACAATGGCCGAAGCTGGCAGGACAGAACCCCGAATACACCATGTCCCAGCTCCAGGCCTTCAAGAACGGAAACCGGCAAAATCCCGTGATGGCACCCATGGCGATGGGATTGAGCGAAGAGGATATGGCCGACCTGGCCGCGTATTTCGCCAAGCAGCGCCCTCAGATCGGCGGTGCCGACCCGGCCTTGGCTGAAGCCGGCGGTAAACTCTACCGGGGCGGCAACAAGGAATCCGGGGTCTCGGCCTGTATGGCTTGCCACGGTCCTCGAGGCGCCGGAAACGGTCCGGCCGGATATCCCAAACTGGCGGGCCAGCATGCGCAGTACACCAAGATGCAACTGGAAGCTTACCGTCGTGGGGAACGTGGCAGCTCTCCCACGGGTCAAATCATGCAGAGCGTGGCCAAGCGCATGAGCAACCAGGAAATCGAAGCGGTCTCTTCCTATATCGAAGGACTACACTGACACCGACCCAACGAGGGAGTACGACTCATGGGGTATCGATTGCGGCTTTTACCATGGATCTTCCTCGCGGTTTGCCTGGGGTTCGTGGCAACCAGCGTCGGCGCTGCGCCGAGCTATAAGGAGGGCGTACAGTATCGGCTGGTGGAAAATCCCCAGCGCATTACGCCCGGCGCGAAGGTCGAGGTGGCCGAATTCTTTTCCTATGGTTGCCATATTTGCCACGACATTGAGCCATATCTGGAGTCCTGGCAAAAAACCAACGCCGATCAGGTCACGTTCGTCCGCGTGACCCATGGTCCGGATTTCTTTCGCCGCAGCTGGGGCGTCTACGGGCAGTCCTTCTATGCGCTTGAAACCCTCGGGGCGGCGGAGAAGCTGAATGCCCCCCTGTTCAAGGCCATTCACGAGGACAAAGAACGACTCGACAGCGAGTCCAGAATGGCGAAATTCGTCACGCAATATGGCGTCGATAAGAAGGCCTTTTCGGCGGCCTACGATTCCTTCGCCGTTCGCACCAAGCTGAAACAGGCGGAAGCACAGTGGCAGCGTTTCGGGATCCTCCTGCTGGGCACGCCCGCCTTCGTGGTCAATGGCAAGTATGTAGTTTCTCCAGGTTTCCAGCAGCATGTCTCGCGCAAGGAAGACAAGCTGACCGAGACGCTCAAGGTCATTGATTTCCTGGTGGCCAAGGAACAAAAATCCGCCCAGAAGTAAGTGCGTTACAAAAGGCGTGCCGACCGGGGATGGTATAGTTCGAACATCCCCTGATCTCCGGTCGGTGCCCGATATGGCTCATGGTTTCTTCCTCGAACTGCTGATCTTGCTGGCCAGTTCGCTGGTGGTTCTTTCTCTGTGCTATCCGTTGCGGATTCCGCCCATCCTGGGTTACATCGTCGTCGGTCTGCTGATTGGGCCGGGAGGACTCGGGTGGATTTCAAGCCCCGAATCGGTTGCTCAGCTGGCCGAGTTCGGGGTCGTCTTCCTTTTGTTCTCCCTGGGTCTCGAATTTGCACTGCCCAAGATGCTGGCCATGCGCCGGCTGGTGCTGGGCGTCGGTCTGGGGCAGGTTCTGGTGACCTTGTTGAGCTTTTGGCTCATTGGCTGGTTATTGAATCTTTCGGTCACCACCAGCTGGGTTCTGGCCGCCGCCTTAACACTTTCATCGACTGCGGTGGTCAGTCGGGAGCTGTCTCGAAATCACCAGCTCCATCTGCGCTTCGGTCAGATCGCCGTCGCTGTGCTGCTGTTTCAGGACATGGCGTCTGTTTTCTTTCTCGCGCTTCTACCGTCTCTGGGCGGCCAGACGGACCAGCTGCTGTCGTCGCTGGCCTGGACCTTGGTGAAATCGGCCCTCCTGCTGGTCGGACTGACGATCTTGGGGCCCCGGATTCTGCCGCGTCTGTTCACGCTGGTGGCGCGAACCCGTATTGAAGAGCTTTTCGTGCTGGCGGTTCTGGTCATCATCCTGGCTGCGGCCGCCCTGACCCAATTGCTGGGGTTGTCGATGGCATTGGGCGCATTCGTCGCTGGCATGCTGCTCGGTGAAAGCCATTTCCGCCATCAGATCGAAGCGGAGATCCGGCCATTCCGGGACGTCCTGCTGGGCATTTTCTTCGTGGCCGTGGGGATGCTCATTCACCCTGTCCCCATGGTGGAAAAGCTGCATTGGATCATCCTGCTGACCATTGGCTTCATGGTGATCAAGTGGGTCATCGTGGTTGCCCTGGCCTGGTTGGTCGGCGAAGAGCGGCGCAATGCGTGGCAGGCCGGTTTCGCCCTGGCCCAGGGCGGGGAATTCGGGTTCGCGCTGCTGACCTTGGCCGGCGCGCTGGATCTGGTGGCGCCCGCGCAGCAGTCCCTGGTCTTTTCGAGCATCATGCTGAGCATGATGCTGACCCCGCTACTGTTGAAAATGAATCCCCATTGGGCGCGCTGGGCAGACCGCAGATCCGGATCCGCGCCTCCATTGTCCCAGGCTGCAGATTCGGACGAGCCGCATGTCATTCTTTGCGGATTTGGTCGGGTCGGCCAGGCCATCGCGCGATTCCTGCAACGCGAGCAGATTCCGTATATCGCGATCGACAGCGATACCCTGCGTGTCCGCGAGGCGCTGCTGGCCGGCGAACCCGTGCTGTATGGCGACTCCCGCCAGCGCACCCTGCTGCGCAAGGCTGGATTGGACAAAGCCCGTCTGGTCGTGATCGCCTTCGATGGATTCGGTGATGCCCAACGCATCCTGGAAGAGGTCCGTGCACTGCGGCCGGACCTGCCAGTACTGGTGCGCACAGCTGATGACCGGCATTGGGAGGCCTTGCAGGCCGCCGGAGCGACCGAGATCGTTCCGGAGACGCTGGAAGGCAGTCTGATGTTGGTTTCCCACGTGCTGGAGTTGCTCGGCACGCCCACCGAGCGAATTCAGGAACACATTCGTACGGCGCGTGAGGAGCGCTACCGCCTGCTGCATGGTTATCTCCATGGCGAACGCTCCCGCATTGCCGATGAGACCGGTAAGCCGCTTGAAGTGGTTCATCCGGTGGCACTGCCGGAGACGGCCCATGCGGTCAACCACCGTTTGGGCGATCTCAATCTGGAGCAGATCGGAATCCGGGTTCAAGCGTTGCGGCGGGGCACCGTGACCGGGCAGGATCCGTCTCCAGATGTAGAACTCAAGGCCGATGACACGTTGGTATTGCTCGGTACCGCTTCGCAAATCGAAAGAGCCGAGCAGCGACTGCTTGGCGGAGAACACCATGGATGATGTGACGGCACGCAAACCGTTACCCAGTGCAATGCGGATCGGGATGGTGGGGATCCACGGGCCCGAAGCCGCAGCCACCCTGCAGGTCCTGCTGGAGGCGGGGGCGACGATTACCGCGTGGTCGCGCAATCGTGATTCCTCATGGGCCAAGCGCCTCTCTCGCCGCGGCGTGACGATTCACGCGCTTTCGAGAAAGGCAGCCCGAGCCAGCGCCGCAGTGCAGGTGCCCGCCCTGGATTGGCTGTTGATTTTCCCGGGTAACCGCCTGGGGGCCAAGCCGCCTAACCTCGGACTGGTGCCTACGAGCTATTGGCCTCGCCTACCCGGGCGGGTTGTTCAGTTGGTACCGGCCGGATCACCGCGTGGCTGCCTGCGGTCCAGTACCGATCGTCCAGTTATCGCGTTGCCCACGGCGCTGGTTCTGGAGCGCTGGCTCAATACCCCGATGCGCAAGGCGATTCGGCGCGGCATCCTGCCTTTTCCCCAGCATCGCGACGACGCCTTCCCCCTGATCGCTACGCATGAGATTGCCGAGGTGATCGAATCGCTGTGCAGCGCTAAACTATGCATTGAACAAGCGGTTTCGGCCCTGTCTGGGCAATGGATTCCCCTGCCGTTGGTGCTGGCGGCCTGCCGCAGCCAAGTGAATCGGCCCATTCGTCATCGCCATCGCTCGCCGGCCGTGATCAATTTTCGCATGGGGCGAGAGATGGGACTGATGGCGCGATGGGCGATCGAATCCCGCCAAAAGACGCCTCATCCGGACGCTGATTTGGAGGTTTCATTCCAAGCCACGACGCTGGATGGACTGCGTCGCCTGCCTTGGTGAACCAACGGACTTCCCAAAGGGCCGCTTATGACCGTTACAATCCTTCGCACGCCGATTTCTGGCTGGGTTCTGTTGGTCTGCGTGGCGTTTTCTCCCGGACTACTGGCCCAAAACACCTCACAACAGGGAGTCATTTCTGTGAGCGACCAAGCGAAGCTGATCCAAATTCCGAACGCCAAACAGCCCGCACCGAACCTGCTGACCGGAGGTCAGCCGACGGAGGCGGATCTCCGCGCCGCAGCCGCGGCCGGGTACAAGACCGTAATCAACCTGCGTCCAAGTTCGGAATTGCCGGATATCGAAGAGTCGGGCTTGGTTCAATCCCTGGGAATGGATTTCATCAGCATCCCGGTCGGCGGCGCCGCTGACTTGTCGAAGGAAAATGCACACCGATTGGATCGTGCGCTCGCCAACGCGCAACCTGGACCGGTGATGATCCACTGCGCCAGCGGAAATCGTGTGGGTGCGCTGCTGGCGATCCGGGCTCATGCGATCGAGGGCAAGTCGGCCGAGCAAGCGCTCGAATTCGGAAAAGCCGCTGGTCTTACCACCCTAGAAGATGCCGTCAAACAACACTTGAAATAGCCTGACCTCGGGCCGGAAGCGGGTCATCCGCCGAAAAGCGGGCGACCCACTTCCAGCCCGAGTTGGTGAGCTGCATTCCCTTGGTTGATCGCGATCTCGATCAAGCCGATTGAATTGGCATACCAGAACGCTTCGCCCACCGGAACATCCGCGAAGGTTCGCGCAGGGCGCACCGTCCGTCCGCCGATTTTCAGGGTCTGGTCTTGGCGCATGCCCCGATCGGCACGCAGACCCGTCATGGCATTGCCGTATCGGTCGACGTAGATCACCGCCGCCCAGTCTTCCGGCCAGGGCGCACCCACCGGTGCGATGTCACCCAGATCGTGCAACATCTGTGGCTGGCCGGTGTGCAATTGGGCGGCCGCGGGGGCGAACCAGTCCCGACCGTGGAACGTCGCGCAGGCATCACTTTCCGGATCCGGCAAGGCGGCCCAGGTGGCATCGACCAGTCGGTGTCCCGTAATGGCCAGCAAGCCATTGTCCGGTCCAATCAGCCGTATCCCGCTGCCTTTCAGCACCAATCCCCGTCGTTCCGTGCCGACTCCAGGATCGACGACCGCGACGACACTGGCGCCAACCGGCAGATACGGCACCAGTGCGGCCAGAAGGTAGGCCGCCGGACGGGGTTGGAACGGCGTGAGATCCTGACAGAGATCGACTACCTGAACCGCTGGCGCGGTGCGGTGAATCGCCGCTTTCATCTGGCCCACGTAGGGCGCCGGCAATCCAAAATCGGTGAACAGGAAGATCGGCGCAGCGCCGGCGTCATGTTCGGGCTTCATACCACGAATCACACGTCGAGATTGCTGACCAGCAGGGCATTGCGTTCGATGAAATCCCGGCGCGGCTCGACCTGATCGCCCATCAGGGTGGTGAAGATGTCGTCGGCGGCCACGAGATCCTCGGCGGTTACCCGCAGCAGTCGCCGGGTTTCGGGATCCATGGTCGTTTCCCAGAGCTGGTCGGGATTCATTTCGCCCAATCCCTTGTACCGTTGAACGGTCATGCCGCGTCGTGCCTCGTCCATCAGCCAACGCACGGCATCTTGGAATCGCGGAGCGCTCTGACTGCGTTCTCCGCGGCCGACACGGGCCTGATCGCTCCACAACCCGGACAGGTTTTGGGCTAGTTTGTGAAGCGGGCGAAATTCCGCGTTCTCGAGTTGCTCGTGGCTCACGTGATAGGTGTGCTCCAAGCCGTGCCGATAGCGAATGACGAACAGTCCATCGACTTCACTGGTTGGCACAACATAGCGATTCGCACCCGGAGCGGTCGCATTGAGCCGGGCTTCGAACATCTCCCGCCACTGATTGCGCGCGGCCTCGTCCGCCAGCACCGGCAAGATCGGCTCCACCTCCGATAGTACCGTCAGGACATGCGGATCATAAGATCGCGACAAACGTTCGATTGCATGTTCCACGTCCTGATGCATGAGGACCAGCCGGGCCAATGGTTCGCCTTGAAGAACCGGAAGATCCGGTGCCGGCCAGACCGATGCGCCATCCACGGCGATGTTGAGCAGATAGCTATTCAGGGCTGCATCGTCCTTCAGGTACTGCTCCTGCTTGCCTTTCTTTACCTTGTACAGTGGGGGTTGCGCAATGTAGACATGTCCGCGCTCCACCAGAGTATAGGTCTGCCGATAGAAGAACGTCAGCAGCAGCGTCCGGATATGGGAACCGTCCACGTCGGCGTCGGTCATGATAATTATTCGATGGTAGCGTAACTTGTCGGGGTTAAAATCGTCCCGTCCAATGCCACAGCCAAGCGCCGTGATAAGCGTTGCAACCTCTTGTGATGCAAGCATTTTATCGAACCTGGCTTTTTCGACGTTCAGGATTTTACCTTTCAGCGGCAAGATGGCCTGGGTACGACGGTCACGTGCCTGCTTGGCTGAGCCGCCCGCTGAATCACCCTCGACGAGGAAGATCTCGGAGAGTGCGGGATTCTTCTCCTGACAGTCGGCGAGTTTTCCCGGCAATCCAGCGATGTCAAGCGCGCCTTTCCGGCGAGTCATCTCTCGCGCGCGCTTCGCGGCTTCGCGCGCGCGCGCCGCATCAAGCACCTTGCCAATGACGACTTTGGCGTCATGCGGGTGTTCCAACAGGAAATCCTGAAGTTTCTCAGCCATCAGTGATTCCACAACAGCCTTCACCTCGGAAGACACCAACTTGTCCTTGGTCTGCGATGAGAACTTGGGATCCGGCACTTTAACGGAGAGCACGGCAGTCAATCCTTCGCGTGCGTCGTCACCGGTCAAGTTGAGCTTTTCCTTTTTATTGAGACCGGCTTCGTCGATGTACCCATTGACCGTGCGCGTCAACGCAGCCCGGAATCCAGCGAGATGCGTACCACCATCCCTTTGGGGGATGTTGTTGGTAAAGCAGAACATGGTCTCTTGGTAAGAATCATTCCATTGGATGGCGACTTCGACGCCGATACCGTCGCGTTCACCGGAAAAGTAGAAGATCTTTGCGTGCAGCGGTGTCTTCTTCTGATTGAGGTGCTCGACAAAGGCGCGGATTCCGCCTTGATACTCGAATGTCGCGCTCCGGCCCTCGCCGCGTTCGTCGCGCAGCTCGATGCGTACGCCTGAATTCAGGAACGACAGCTCACGCAGGCGCTTGGCTAGAATGTCGTAGTGAAATTCGATGTTGCTGAAGATGGACGGGCTTGGCTTGAATCGAATTGTGGTGCCGCGCAGGGTCGTCTCGCCCATGACCGCGAGCGGCGCGTCGGGCACGCCGAGGTGGTAGCGCTGGAAATAGCTTTTCCCGTCGCGGTGAATGGTGAGTTCAAGCACCTCCGAGAGCGCATTGACGACCGATACGCCGACGCCGTGCAAGCCTCCGGATACCTTGTACGAATTGTCGTCGAATTTCCCACCCGCATGCAGGACGGTCATGATGACTTCCGCAGCCGATCGGCCTTCCTCCGCGTGAACGTCTACCGGAATTCCACGACCGTCATCGGAAATGGTCATGACATTGTCGGTTTCGATCGTGACCAGGATGTTCGAGCAGTGTCCGGCCAAAGCCTCGTCGATGGCGTTATCCACGACTTCAAACACCATATGGTGCAGGCCCGAGCCGTCATCTGTATCACCGATGTACATGCCGGGGCGTTTGCGAACCGCATCGAGGCCGCGCAGCACTTTGATGCTGCTTGAGTCGTAGCTTGTTGCGCTCATACGAGGGGAATACCTAGGGAAAAGCACATCATACCATTCTTGATGCCGGCTCTTGTTCCACGTGGAACACACCGTAGTCTGCGGTTCTGGGAACGTAGCGGGAATCGATCAACGTAATGAATTGCTGGGCTGGAAGGGAGGTCAGCAGCTCCGACAACCGCGCCCAATGCTGTTCGTCCAGTTCGGAGACCGGATCGTCGATCAAAACGATGGGTTCCCGATCCGTTTTGTGTTTCATATAGGCAATTTGTGCCAATAAGAAGGCATACGTCCAGCGCTTCTCTTCACCTCGGGAAAGGTGATGTGCAGCAGCTATACCATCGATTCGAATGTCGATGTCTGCACGGTGCGGGCCTATCGAGCAAAATCCTTGAAGACGATCCCGCGCACGGTGACTATGAATCGACTCCGTAAAGCTGCGTTCGCGCGGCCACCCCGGTTGGTAACGGCATTCGAGCGATGCCGTACATGCCAGTTTCTCGCGATACGTGTCCATCAGCGGCATCAACTCGGTCAGGTAGGCACGCCGCATCTGATCGAGCACCTCGCCATGGGTGACCATCGTTTTTTCCCAACCAATCAGAACCGATTCGGATGCTGCGGCCCGAAGTGCGGCGTTGCGCTGCCCGAGTGCGCGCTCATACATCTGCCAGTGGTGGTGAAACCGAGGTTCCACGTGGAACAATCCCCAATCCAGAAATCGCCGGCGGTCCCGCGGACTCCCAGCCACCAGGGGAGTTTCACGCGGATCAAGGAGTTGCACTGGAAGCAGCGGCGAGATGGCGCTCAAAACCCGGATCGGCTCGTCCTGCAACCGTACATTCAAACCCTGGGCATCTGCATCCAGCTTGAGCTTCAGTCGTCGCCCCAGCGGATCCGAAAGCTCGGCGCGTAACGAAAAGGCGTCTGCGCCATGTCGCCAAAGCCTGTGGCGACGGGTCGTGCGAAACGACTTTCCCCGGCTCAACACATAAATGGCTTCAAGCAAGGACGTCTTCCCCGCGCCGTTGGGGCCAATGACGACGTTGAAGTGCGGATGACATTCCAGGTGAAATGCCTCAAATCGCCGAAAATTAAGGCCTTTCAGCACATGGATGGTCATCCGAATCCCTTAAAGGCGCATTGGCATCACCACGTGCTGATTCGGTGTGCTGTCGTCTTCCGAGTCGGTTGCGGTGATCAAACAGCTTCCGTTTGCATCTGAGAATTGCAGGCGTACCGTGTCGGTGCGCAAAACAGCTAACGGTTCGAGTAGATAGACAACATTGAATCCGATTTCCATCGGTTCCCCGATGTACGTTCCAGCTAACGATTCTTCGGCTTCTTCCTGCTCGGCATTGTGGGCACGAATGGTGACGCCATGCGCGTCGAGACTGAGCCGAACCCCCCGAAACTTCTCGTTCGACAAGATTGCTGCTCGAGAAAGACTCTGGCGGAGTTCCAGCCGATCAACCTCGAGCGATCGCGGTAAGGTTGGTGGAATGACTTTTTCGTAGTCCGGAAATCGGCCGTCGACAAGTTTACTGGTGAATCGAATTCCTTCCATTGATGCCGTGATCTGGTTCGAGGTGATTTCGAGCTCGATCTCGCCTTCCGTCAGTAATTTCTGCAATTCCAGGATGCCTTTTCGGGGAATGATGATCTGTTGTCCTGTGACTCCCCCCGCGGTATCCAATCGGGTCTCTGCCATCGAAAGGCGGTGTCCGTCCGTGGCTACGGCCCGCAGCAACCCCGGGCGTAGATCAAACAGCAAGCCATTGAGGTAATAGCGAACATCCTGATGTGCCATGCTGAACTGAGTCAGATCGAGAAGATTCTTTAGCTTGCTCTGGTCCAGCATCAGCCGCACACCGCCATCCTGTCCGCGGCTGACTGGAAAATCCGAAACCGGCAGCGTAGCGAGCGAGAATCGGCTTCCCTGTGTCCGGATAGCGATGCGGTCTTCTGTTAGCGCGCACTGCAGCTTGGCGCCGTCAGGTAGGCTTTTCACGATGTCGAGCAACTTGCGTCCTGACACCGTGGCACTGCCTGGGCTGATGGTCTTGCAGGTGCCACGAGCGACCATCTCGATTTCCAGGTCAGTCCCAGTGATCTGGAACGCGTCGTTCTCGATCTGAATCAGAACATTGGCCAGGATTGGCATGGTTTGCCGTCGTTCGACAACGCCGATGGTTGTTTGCAGAGGCTTGAGGAATTCCTCACGGAGCAACTCGAATTTCATGTCGCATCATCCCGGGCAGAGGGTGTATCTAAATCTAAGTCTTGAGTTTTCTTGTGGAGGTAGTAGAGCATGTGCATAAGTGGAGAAACGCTCATTTTCCCTGATCTTTCAATGGGTTTTAACGCATTTTCCATTTGAGTACGATTGTGAATCGACTGTGGAGGAGCTGTGGGTAACTTCGCTTTTCGGATTCTTCGCCGATTCGTCCACTGATTCCTGACAGCTTATCCACACTGTTTTCCCGGTCTTCATGCCGAGAGGATACGCAACAGCATTTGGTAGTCTTCGTTGACCCGAAGGTCACTTTCCCGCAACTCGGTCGTTTTGCGACAGGCGTGCAGTACAGTGGTGTGATCGCGTCCGCCGAAGTGCTTGCCGATCTCCGGCAAGCTGTGGGCCGTCAGTTCCTTGGCCAGTGCCATTGCCATCTGACGGGGCCGTGCAACGGTCCGTGTGCGTCGGGTCGATGTCAGGTCGCTCACCTTGAGCTTGTAGTAGTCGGCGACTGTGCGCTGGATGTTTTCAATCGTGATCAGTTTTTCCTGCAGGAGCAGGAGATCCCGCAAGGCTTCGCGGGTTGCGTCCAAGCTGATGGTCAGACCCTTGAACTGACTATGGGCAATGACACGCCGGAGTGCACCTTCGAGTTCACGAACGTTCGAGCGCACCTGTTTGGCGATAAAAAAAGCCACCTGATCCGGAAGGTCGACACCCATCTGCTCGGCTTTTTTGATCAGGATTGCCGTTCGGGTCTCCAGTTCGGGCGGTTCGACCGCAACCGTCAGGCCCCACCCAAAGCGGGATCGCAAGCGTTCCTCTAGGCCCTGCACCTCCTTGGGGTAGCGATCGCAGGTCAGAATGATCTGCCGCTGTCCTTCCAGCAGGGCATTGAAGGTGTGGAAGAACTCTTCCTGGGATTGTTCCTTGCCCTCGAAAAACTGGATATCGTCGATCAACAAGGTATCCAAGGAACGGTAGAAGTTCTTGAATTCATTTATTTTATGGTTCTTCAGAGCATGCACCATATCATTCACGAATCGTTCGGAGTGCAGGTACACTACCTTCGCGCCGTGGTGTTTCTGGAGCAGGTCATTTCCAACCGCATGCATCAAGTGCGTCTTTCCGAGACCGACTGCCCCGTACAAAAACAATGGGTTATAGGATTCTCCCGGATTCTCGGCGACTTGGCGCGCGGCAGCGAAGGCCAGCTGGTTCGACTTGCCTTCCACAAAGGTGTCGAACGTGAATGCCGGATTGATCCGATTTCCGGTCAGCGGTTCGCTGCGGGCCATCAGCGACGACCGGACCGGTTCGCCTGGCGTAGCGGACGGCGCCGAGAGCGGGGTGACAGGCTTGACCGAGCCGACTTCAATGCATCGCGGCGGCGTCGTAGTTGGCGCCAGACTGCCTACGATGTCTTGAATCAGGTTGAGGTAATGCGCTTGTACCCATTCCTGAACGAAGCTGTTGGGTGCGAGTATCCGCAGCCGGCCATTCTCCTCCACCGCTTGCAGTGGCAGGATCCAAACTCCGAACTGTTGTTCCGGAAGTTGAGATTGCAAGGCATCAAGACAGGTTTTCCACACAGACACAAGAGGATCCAATTTATTGTAATTACAGAAGTAAATAGCAAAGAATCCCCGCCGCTTCGTCGCGGGCAAACCAGTCTATACCGCTTTGTAGCCGCAAGCCACAGGCGCCGAGATTGACAGTCACGCCGCTGGAGCAGTAGCATCTCCAGCCCTTGCGTCTGCCCCGCTGGACGCCGAACGACTTGCCGGAACACGGTTACCGCCATGAAAAGAACCTATCAGCCCAGTGAACTGCGTCGCAAACGTACCCACGGATTCCGCGCCCGAATGGCGACCAAGAATGGCCGTCTGGTAATCAAGGCCCGGCGCGCCAAGGGTCGTCATCGCCTGACGGTCTGATTGAGCGGCGCGTCTTCGGGCAGGCGGACCTTCCCCCCCGCCAACCGATTGACCCGTTCTGCCCAGTTCGCCGTCGTGCGCGCTACGGGTCAACGTCAGGGGAGCCCCGAATTCGTCGTCCTGGCCTGCCCGAATGAGGTGGGTTATGCGCGGCTTGGTCTCGCGATCTCTGTCAAGGCATCCGGAAACGCCGTGGCGCGCAACCGACTCAAGCGCATCTGCCGCGAAAGCTTCCGCCATCACTACGATGAGCTGTCGGGCTGGGATGTCATGATCATGGCTCGGTATGGCGCAGGCCAGCTCGCACGAGCAGATCTCCACCGTGCCTTGGTCAGGCACTGGCGACGGCTGGCGTCACGGGCTAAAGTGCCGGTCTCGACAACTCCCGCGCGCCATTAGGCCTTTTGCCATGGAAAATATCCGTTTTACCCTCTATGCCGTGCTCGCGGCCATCGTGTTTCTCATCTGGCAGGCCTGGATCGAGGATTCGGCCATCCAGACGGCCGATATTCCGTCGCCGCCCACGGTGACCGCGCCCGCCGAGCCGGCTGAGCAGGACTTGCCCGCGCTCGATGCGCCGACATTGAATCCGCCGCCGCCGGGTGAAAGCCAGCAACCGACCCCGGTCATGGCGAGCGCCGAACGCATCGTCTTTGAAACGGATCTGTATCGTGGGGAAATCGATGCGCTCGGCGGGGACCTTCGGCAGTTGGCCTTGCTCGAATATCCGGTTTCCCCCGATAACCCCGGCATGTCGGTTCAGTTGCTGGGTGACCGGGATGGGCAGTTTTACATCGCCCAAAGCGGGCTCATCTCGCAGAACAGCCCGGCCCCGGATCACCGGACGCGCTATCAAACTGCGGCGGATCGATACGTACTCCAGGACGGACAGGACAGCCTTGAAATCCCGCTGACCTGGACCGACGCTTCCGGGGTGACGGTCACCAAGCGCTACCGGTTCGAACGCGGAAGCTATGTGGTCCAGGTGGCTTTCGACATGGAGAACCGTGGCGACACCGCTTGGAGCGGTAGCCTCTACAGCCAGCTGCAGCGCATTCCGCCACCACAGCCCAAGCGCAATTTCCTGATGCCTCATACCTTTTCCGGCACCGGCTTCTATGACGGCGAGCGCTACAACAAGCGCACCTTCGATAAGCTGACGGCCGAGCCCATCGACTTGCGCCCGACGGGAGGCTGGTCAGCCTTCGTCGACCACTATTTCCTGGGCGCATTGCTGGGGGATGCGGCGTCGCAAAACCGCTACTACAGCAAACTCCTTCCGGGGGGTCAGATCATTCTCGGTCTGACCGAACCCACGGTGGAGCTGGCCCCGGGAGCAGTTCAGACCCTGAACACCGAACTGTTCCTCGGGCCCAAGGAGCAGGACATCCTGGCCGACGTCGCACCCGGGCTGGAGCTGACGGTGGACTACGGTTTCCTCACCATCATCGCCAAGCCGCTGTTCTGGGTCATGTCCTGGCTGCATGCCGTGCTGTTCGGCAACTGGGGCTTGGCGATCATCGCACTGACTGTGCTGATCAAGCTGGCGTTCTACAAATTGTCCGAGTCGCAATACCGGTCCATGGCCAAGATGCGAGAATTCGCGCCGCGCATCCAGGCCCTGCGCGACCGCTACGGCGAGGACAAGCAAAAGCTCAACGAAGCGATGATGGAGCTGTACCGCAAGGAAAAATTCAATCCACTCGGCGGCTGTCTCCCCATCTTCGTGCAGATGCCGGTATTCATCGCGCTGTACTGGGTGCTTCTGGAGAGCGTCGAGTTGCGTCAGGCACCGTTTTTTCTGTGGATCGACGATCTGTCGGCCAAGGATCCGTATTACGTGCTGCCGGTCCTGTTTGGCATCAGCATGCTGATCCAGCAAAAGCTGAGTACGGCCCAAGGCACGATGGATCCCATGCAGCAACGGGTCATGATGATGATGCCGGTCCTGATGACCGTCTTTTTCGCCCTGTTCCCCGCGGGTCTCGTACTGTACTGGGTCGTCAGCAATACCCTGGGCATTCTTCAGCAGTGGTACATCACGCGTAAGGTGGAAGGCGAGAAAGCCCGGACCGCGCCGGCTGCCTGATCGGGTTCAATGCCCGCCGCCACCGAGACGATTGCCGCCATTGCCACACCGCCGGGATTCGGCGGCGTGGGTATCGTCCGTATTTCCGGCCCCGGTGTGCCGGATCTTGCTCGCGCCCTGTTGGGCCAATTGCCATCTCCACGCCACGCACACTATGCGCGGTTCCGCGGTGATGACGGCGTGGCGCTGGACGAAGGCTTAGCGCTTTATTTCCCGGCGCCAAATTCCTTTACCGGGGAACACGTGTTGGAGTTGCAGGGCCATGGCGGCCCGGTGGTGCTGGATCTGGTGCTCGCCCGCGCTCTGGCGCTCGGCGCCCGCCTCGCGCGTCCAGGTGAATTCTCCGAACGCGCCTTTCTCAACGGGAAACTCGATCTTGCCCAAGCCGAGGCGGTCGCCGACATCATCGCCAGCGGGTCGGCGGCTGCCGCGCGTGCGGCCATGGCCTCCCTGCAGGGTGACTTCTCCAGGCAGGTCGAGGTCCTGACGGAGCAGGTCATCACGCTGCGCGTCCATATCGAGGCGGCGATCGATTTTCCCGAAGAAGAAGTCGATTTTCTCGCCGATGCCGAACTGTTCCGGCAGCTCGATGCGCTGCGCGCGAGCGTCGCGAACCTTCGCGTCAATGCCGGTCAGGGTCGAGTGCTGCGGGATGGATACACCGTCGTTATCGCCGGTCCCCCGAACGCGGGCAAGTCGAGTCTGCTCAACGCGCTCAGTGGCGAGGAAACCGCCATTGTCAGCGCACAGGCCGGCACCACGCGCGATGTCCTGCGGACCCACATCGCGATCGACGGCCTGCCCCTGCATGTGATCGACACGGCGGGTCTGCATGCGAGTGGCGATGCCGTGGAGCAGGAAGGCATCCGCCGTGCCCGCGCCGCCGTGAACAGCGCCGATCGGGTGCTGCTGATGCTGGATCACAGCACCCAACCGCAAGCGGCCTTGCCTCAGCCTGCGGACCTGCTGGGCATGCATGACTTGCCGCCCGATCTGAAAGTGACGGTGCTGTACAACAAGATCGACCTCACTCAGGCAGCGCCCGGCCTGTGGGATGTGCCCGGCGAGGCGCCTTACCTCGGTCTTTCGGTGGCGACCGGCGAGGGGCTCGATGCTTTGCGTGATCATCTCAAGGCCTGCGCCGGGTACAGCGCTGGCTCGGGCGTTTTTTCAGCGCGGCGCCGGCATCTGGATGCGCTCGATCATGCTGCGGCCCATCTGGAAGCGGCGGATGCGCGCCTGCGCCAGGAGCGCGCCGGCGAGCTGGCGGCCGAGGAGCTGCGCCTCGTCCAAGCGGCGTTGGGCGAGATTACCGGCGCCTTCACCAGCGACGATCTTCTCGGTCGCATCTTCTCCAGTTTCTGCATCGGCAAATGACATGCCTTCCGGAACGGTCTGAAATATTCCGCGATAACGATCTAAGCCCGCGTAAATGCAGGCTTTTTGTTCCGCAACGCTCTTGCCTGTTCCGCAGGCATCCACTCATATTTGTACCCAGATTTGTACCCATGATGACGCTGATCCAAAAATGACGCCTTATGAAACATGGGCTTGTTCGTTTTTCGACCTTCTGTATTGAACGGATATCCCGGACTGCGCTGGCCTGAACGGCAAGCACACGCCCACCGACTGAGCCCCCGATATCACAGGAACCGCCATGAAACGCATCGCGCTCGTTCTGTGCATGGTTTTGTTCAGTCAGACCGCTTGCGGTCGGATCTGGGAAGAGAGTCCGATACTGGCCGAATGCTTCCGGGCGGCTGGCGTGGAGGGCAGCTTTGTCCTCTATGACGTCGATGCCGATGTGCTGATCGGGCACAATCGGGTGCGGGCGAACACCCGCTTCGTCCCGGCCTCGACCTTCAAGATCGCCAATAGCCTGATTGGATTGTCAACCGGCAGTGTGCCCAGTGTCGATGCGGTGCTCCCGTACGGTGGTCAGCCGCAGCCCTATCCCCAATGGCAGCGTGACATGGGTTTGCGAGAAGCGATTCGCCTGTCGAACGTGGCCATTTACCAGGAACTGGCTCGCCGGATCGGCTTGAAACGGATGCAGGCGGGGGTGGATCGTTTGGGGTATGGAAACCGCCGACTCGGCACTCAAGTGGACCAATTCTGGTTAACCGGGCCGCTTGAAATCAGCGCCGTCGAACAAGTGCTTTTCCTGGCCAGATTGGCGAAGGGGACGCTGCCGATGGATCCCGGCGTGCAGCAGTCTGTCCGCGAAATTCTTCTTCTGGAAGAACGGGATACCGGCTCGCTTTACGGCAAGACGGGTTGGGAAAATGCCCCCCGGCCGGGTATCGGCTGGTGGGTCGGTTGGGTTGAGCACGACGGGGCCATCTATGCCTTTGCCCTGAATCTCGATGTGCGTACCCAGCAGGATGCCGACCGGCGGATCTCATTAGGCAAAGCCTGTCTGCAGGCACTCGGCGTGTTCTAGGGACCGCGACCTTGGCGTGACCGGATGCTCGCACGCTGGATGTAGCGTCCAGCGCCGCCCCATCGCGGCTTCCGCGACGCGTAACGGGATGCATTCGGTCGCAGCGCTCTTGACAGAAGTGTGCTGTCTGGCCGATTTTCCAAAGTGCGGTCATCGTCCATTACCAGGGAGGGTTAAGGATGTTGTTGCCGACCTGCGACCCGGTCCGATCGTGGAACATGGAACAGGCCTGGGCGGCGATTCGCCAACTCCGCGCGCAGCTGAATGCGGCCGGTTCGGCTGCGGCGTTCGATCTGAGCGCGCATGCAGCGCAGCCAGTCGATGCAATGGCCAGGCTGCATCCGGAGCGGATCCGGGTGCTCGCTGATGGTCGCTGGCGCAGTGAGACCGGGCTGCCGGGCGCGGTTGCCCAGCTGCTCGACCTGTATCTTCCGCTGGCCGCCTGCCCACCGGGGCGGCGCTTCGTCGTGGCCCATCTCGGCCAGAGCCTCGATGGCCGCATTGCCCCCGCACGAGGTCGCTCGGCCGGCCTGACCGGGCCGGAGAACTATGATCACATGCACCGTCTGCGCGCCTTGGTCGATGCGGTCATCGTGGGCGCCGGCACCGTGTATGCCGATGATCCTCGACTGACCGTGCGGCGAGTGCCGGGCCGTCATCCCGTTCGGGTGGTCATCGATACCGAGGCCCGGTTGCGCGGCGATTATCGCATGCTGAGCGACGGGCTCGCGCCAGTGGTCTACTGCCGGGCGCACGATACCGCGCCCAACCCCGACCTTCCCGCACATGTGCTGCAGCTCCCGGTCCGTCGTGGGCCGCAAGGACTGGATCTGGCCGATCTGCTGAACGTCCTGACCGAACGCGGCTGGTCGCGCGTTCTCATCGAGGGCGGCGGCGTCACCGTCTCGCGCTTTCTGGCACAAGGCTGTCTTGACCGGTTGCAGATCACCGTTGCGCCGGTGTTGCTGGGCGCTGGGCGCTTGGGGATCGATCTGGCCGGTGGGGTGTGCAAGAGCCAGCGGCGTCCCCAGGCCACGCGCTATCTGCAGGGTCGGGATGTGCTCTTCGAGCTGGACGTGTCGTGCCCCTGAGCCGGCCGACCGCGTTGTGGGTCCTTGCGCCCGGGCAGGCGGCGCTGCGCGAGGCGGCCACGCACGCGTCGCCCGATGCGCTGACATTGCGGACCCGCTTCAGCGGCATCAGCCGGGGTACCGAAAGTCTGGTGTTTCAGGGACGTGTCCCCGCGAGTGAATGGACACGCATGCGCTGCCCGCATCAGGAAGGCGAATTCCCCGGCCCGGTCAAATACGGCTACAGCCTGGTCGGGCAGGTGGAGAGTGGACCGGATCAGGGACGCTGGGCATTTGCGCTGCATCCGCACCAGGACTGGTGCCGTCTGCTGCCCGATGCCTTACATTGGCTGCCGGAGGGCCTGCCGCCCCGGCGCGCAGTGCTGGCGGCCAACATGGAAACCGCGGTCAACGCACTCTGGGATGCGGGCGTGCGCATCGGCGATCAGGTGACGGTCGTGGGCGGGGGTGTCATCGGGCTGCTGGTGGCGTATCTCAGCGCGCAAATCGCCGGAACGCAGGTGAGCCTCGTGGATACGAATCCCGCGCGCGCGGCGTTGGCGCGGCATCTGGGGCTGACGTGGATGGGCGCGGACACCGAGCCGCAGCCAGGGGCGGACGTGGTGTTCCATGCCAGCGGTACGCCCGAGGGACTGGCATTCGCGCTCGCCTCGGCCGGCTTCGAGGCACGGGTGCTGGAGCTGAGCTGGTATGGCGATCGGACCGTACCGCTCCCCTTGGGCGCGGCTTTCCATGCCCAGCGGCTTGCCATCGTGGCCTCTCAGGTCGGCCACGTTGCCCCCTCGCGGCGCGCGCGCTGGGGCACTGGGCGGAGGCTGGCGCTGGCGTTGGCGCTGCTTCGCGATCCGCGCCTGGACCGATTGCTCGAGCCGGACTGGCCATTTGCCGATGCACCGCGTGCGCTGACAAAGGTCTGCGAGGCGCCCGGTGCACTGTGCCAGGTGCTCACCTACGAGTGACGCGCGAACCACGATATGACTCGAGCTGCGAAACGGAGCGATCCCGATGTATGGAATGACCCTGACGAACCACCTCATGATCGCCCACCGCATGCGCGGCGAACGTTTCGGGCCGGCGCAGCGGTTGCACGGCGCGACCTTCGAGGTGGAGTTGAGCCTGTTCGCCGAGCGGCTTGATGGTGATGGTGTGGTGGCGGACATGGGTCAGGTGGCCCAGTTACTTGCCGCCGTTCTGGCGCCCCTGAACTATCGTGATCTGGACGAATTGCCTCGCTTTGCCGGACGCAACACCACCAGCGAAGTCCTGGCGGCCGCGATTCACGCCGATGTCTGCGCGCAGTTGCGTGCGGGTGCTCTGGGGCGTGACGAGCTCGAGCGGATCCGGCAGGTGCGCGTGGTGCTGCGGGAAAATCCCCAGGCCTGGGCCAGCTTCGAGGGACCGCTCCATCCATGAGGTGGCACTGGGCGGTCCCCGGCCCGTTGGCGCAGTACACGGGCGGGTATCGATATGATGCCGAGGTGGTGTCTGGCCTGCGCGCGCGCGGCGTGGCACTGGATGTCCACGCGCTGGCCGGCCGTCATCCCGATGCCGATGGATCGGCGCAGGTCGCTGCGGCGCACACCTGGACCGGCAGCGCTGCGGCGGGCGCCGGCCTGATCATCGACGGCCTGGCGCTGCCCGCGTTCGCGCCTCTGCTTGCTCGCAGCGATCCGCGCGGGCCCGTCATCGCCCTGATTCATCATCCGCTGGCGCTGGAAACCGGGCTCGACCCCGACCGCGCGCGGCATCTGGCCCAAGCCGAGCACGCCGCGCTGAGCAGGGTCGATGCAGTGGTGGTCACCAGCGCCGCGACCCGCGCCCTGCTGGCCGGCGGGGAATTGGATGCGGCGCGTCTTCATGTGGCCCGACCGGGCACTGCGCGCGTGACGCGGCGCCTGCCGAAGCGGCCCCGGCCCGGCCCGGTCCGCCTCCTGTGCGTGGCAACCCTCACCCCCCGCAAGGGGCATTTGCGGTTGCTGGCCGCCTTGAGCGGTGTTCGGCAGGTGGCGTGGCAATTGGTGTGTGTCGGTGGCGACCGTGGTGATCAGCTCTACGCGCGGCGTATTCGCGCCCGACGCGATCGCGCGGGCTGGCGCCGCCGCGTCCGGATCACCGGCGAGGTGGATCCGGCCGCCCTGTCGCGGCACTATCATGAAGCGGATCTGTTTGTATCTGCATCCCGTCTGGAAGGGTACGGGATGGCGTTGGCAGAGGCGCTGATGCATGGCCTGCCGATCGTGACCACCCGGGGCGGTGCCATTGCTCAGACCGTTCCGCCTACGGCCGGACTGCGCATCCACGGTGCAGCGCCCCGCCATTTGCGCCGCGCGCTGTCTCAGGCCATGGAACAGCCCGGGCGGCGCCGTCATTGGACAAAGCAAGCGCGCCGGCAGGCCCGGCGATTGGGGGGCTGGTGCGAAACGACCGCGGTGTTCGAGCAAGCCATGTGCAGCGCTGTTGCGCGATCGACACGGCATGAGTGAGGCGCGCGCCATGGGAGCGGGATTCGACGCCGACTGGTTGTATTGGCGCGAGGCGGCCGACACCGAGGCCCGTGACACGGGCTTGCTGGCGCGCTGGCTCGACGGTTTGTCGGCCGACGGCCGGGTCGTGGAGCTGGGTGCGGGAACCGGGTCGCTGCTCCGCGCCTGTTTGCCTTATCTGCGTCGGCCGCTGCGCTGGGAGGCCCTGGAAGTCGATTCGGACCTGATCGCGCGGGGCGCGGAGCGCTTCGGTCGCTGGGCCGTGAGTCATCCGGGCTGGCGTTTCGAGATGGGCGAGGTGACCCGACTGTGCGGACCGCAGGGGCATTGCCAGCTCGAGTGGCAGACCATCGATCTGGCGCGCGAGCAGCCGAATCTGGCAGGCGTCTCCGCCATCGCCGCCAGTGCTTGGGGCGATCTGGTGTCGTGGCGCTGGGCTGCGGATTTCGCAGCGCAAGCCGCGGCAACGGGTACGGATTCGCTCTACCTCGCACTGAATGTGATCGATGGCGCGCAATGCCTCCCGCAACAGCCATTGGACCGCGCATTGGACCGCGCCTTCTCTGCGCACATGCGGCGCGACAAGGGCTTCGGGCCAGCGCTGGGCGGCGGGGCTCTGCCCGGTTGGTCGGCGGCGTTGTCCCGGGCGGGCTACCGGGTGGATACAGCCTGCAGTGCGTGGTCACTGGGGCCCGCCTATCCATTGCTGACCGCAGCCTGGCTGGAGGGGTACGTCAAGGCTGCCTGCGAGCAGAATCCGCGCCTGGCTGAGGAGGCGGGCGCCTGGCTGCGTGAGCGGCGGGCCCAGCTCGCAAGTGGCGCACTGCGGATCCGCATCGTTCATGGTGATCTGCTGGCATGGCGAACTTGATCGGATCGGCGGCGCCGTTGCACCGGGAGGTGATGGGTAGCGCGCTCGGCGCCGGAGTGCTGGCGCTGACCTTTCTGACGCTGGCTGCGCCGACGGTGATGGATGCCCTACCCCTGGCCGTGCGCTTCCTGATGACTTTCGTACCGGCGGCCATCTGGGTCTGGCGCCAGCTGCCGGCGCATGCCCCGCATGTCCATTGGGGCTGGGCCAACCACGTGACTGCGGGGCGGGGCTGCGTGCTGCTGATCTGGCTGGTCTGGGGCTGGGAGCAGCCGGTTCTGGGATGGGAATCGGTGGCTTTGGGAACGGCCTTCCTACTGGCCGACGGACTGGATGGCACCATCGCCCGCCGCCAGGGAACGGCGTCGCCCTTCGGCGCGCGCTTCGACCTGGAGGTCGATGCGCTGTTCGTTCTGGTGGCAGGCCTTTTGCTGCTGCGCACCGGGCAGGTGGGCGCCTGGGTGCTCATCAGCGGCCTTTTGCGTTATGGCTATCTGCTGGCTGGCCGATGGCAACCGGCGCTGTCCCGTGCCTTGCCACCAAGCCGGCGGCGCGCCGTCTTCGGGGTGACCAATGCGGCCCTGCTCACAGCGGGTTTCGCGCCCGTGTTCTCAGCGGCCTGGGTACAGGCCATGGCGGGGGTGGGTCTGACGCTGGTTTTGCTCTCGTTTCTGATCGATATGGGCGCGCTGCAGGCGCGATCCCGCAAGATCATCCCGGACTGACCGGCGTTTTCGTGTATCCGTTTAAGACAAGGTGAACACAAGTGGCTCCGATATGCCGGGGCACACCGATCCAAATGTGGAGGGGGATTCATGACCACGACCATCGCCTCACCGATGACATTGCCATGCGGTGTTACCTTACCCAATCGACTGGCCAAGGCGGCGCTGACCGAAGGCCTGTCTGACGGCCAGAATCGGGCGACCGAGGCGCACCAGCGCTTGTACCGGGCATGGTCCGAGGGCGGTGCAGGGCTCGTCATCACCGGAAACGTACAGGTCGACCGACGCTACCTGGAACGTCCCGGCAACATCGCTATCGACAACAACGGCGGAGAGGAGGCGCTGGCGGCTCTGGCCCATGCCGGCACCGTGGGCGGCAACCAGTTGTGGATGCAGCTCAGTCACGCCGGTCGCCAGACCATCCGCTATCTCAACGCCGAACCGGTGGGCCCTTCAGCGGTTCCCGTCAAGCTGCCCGGCGGCGCATTTGGCAAGCCGCGTGCCTTGAGCGAATCAGATATCGAGGGGGTGATCGAACGCTTCGTCCGGGCGGCCGCGGTGGCGCAGCAGACCGGCTTCACCGGTGTTCAGCTGCATGCCGCCCATGGGTATCTGCTGAGCGAGTTCCTGTCGCCGAAGGCCAATCTGCGCTCCGATCAGTGGGGCGGCAGCCTCGAGAACCGTGCCCGTCTGCTGCTCACGCTGGTGCGCGAGATCCGCACGCGTGTGGGCCCGGCCTTTCCGATCTGCGTCAAGCTCAATTCCGCCGATTTCCAGAAAGGCGGCTTCAGTCACGAGGATTCCCAGCAGGTCGCGCAGTGGCTGCAGGAGGCGGGCGTCGATCTGCTCGAGATTTCAGGCGGTACCTATGAGCAGCTTTCCTTTTTCGGGACCGGCGCGGAGGGCGACAAGGCGCCGGCCAAGGCGCAGAGCACCCTGGCTCGTGAGGCCTACTTTCTCGACTATGCGGAGCGCTTGCGCCAGGTGTGCCGGATTCCGCTGATGGTGACCGGTGGTTTTCGCAGCCTGGCCGGCATGAACCAGGCCCTGGCGGAAGACGCGCTGGATCTGATCGGGCTGGGCCGACCGATGTGCGTGCAGACCGATCTGCCGAAACGATTGCTCGCGGGGCAGTGCACCGAGGCGCCGCGCTACGAGGAGCGGCTGAATATCGGTCCCGGCGTCCTGGGCCCGGCCAGCTCGATCAACCGCATTCGCAATTTCAACCACATGTACGCGCAAGGGTGGTACTGCGTCCAACTGCTGCGCATTGGTCGGGGGCAGGCGCCCGATCCCGCCATGGGGCCGCTGCGCGGCATGATGGGGTACCTGCGCAATGAGTGGCGCGGCGTTCGAGCGCTGCAGGACCGCTAATCGCACGCGGGCGGGGGCGAGCAGGCGCGGTAGATCAACCGAGGAGTGGAAATATGCGGCAACCGGTCTGGTTCTTGTCCCATGGCGCACCGACGTTTCTGACCGAACCCAACCGGACGACCGCGTACTGGTCGCAGCTCGATCCGTCGTATGCGGGCGCACTGCGCGCCGTGCTGTGCGTTTCCGCCCATTGGGAAGCAGACACGCTGGCGCTCGCCGGTGCTGTGCCTGCGCCGGCGATCCAGCACGACTTCTACGGCTTTCCGCCGGCGCTGTACGCGCAAACGTGGAAAACCCGCGGCGATGCGATGACCGGCGCATGGCTGCGCGATGCGCTCGCGGCCCGTGGCGTTCCAGTCGCCGCCGTCGAGCGGCCGTTCGATCACGGCCTGTGGGTTCCCTTTAAGGCCATGTGGCCCGAAGGACCGCCCTGCCCGGTGTTTCAGCTCTCCCTGAGCGCCGGCCAGGATGCTGCATGGCACCTGCAGCTGGGCGAGGCGCTGGCGTCGCTGCGCGAGGCCGGCGTGCTCATCGTCGGCAGTGGCGGTATCACCCACAATCTGCGCGAGATCGACTGGCACGCTGCCGAAGGCCAGGCGGCGATTTGGGCGGCCGAGTTCATGACCGCTCTGGAGCAGGCAGTGGCGGCCAACGATGTGGCCGCGCTGTGCGACCCGTGGCACTTTCTCCACGGCCGCCGCGCACATCCCACACTGGAGCACTACCTGCCCTTTCTGGTGGCCCTGGGTGCTGCCGGCGGTCAGGGCATGCAGCGGATTCATCGCAACTGGGTCTTCGGTACGCTGGCGCTGCATGCCTACGCCACCGAGGCGCCGGGCTGAGCACGCCAACCGAATCGGCGTGCCCAGGATCGTTCGCGCAGGTGGGGGCAAGCGCAGGAATCGGGTGGCCGGGTTGGGATTGCTGGGATAGGCTGAGGTTTCCCGCATCCTGGAGCGTCGCATGAACCGTTGGCCGTCTGAGGCAGCCGCCGGGTTCCCGGCCCGGTCCGAGCCTTTTTTCTACGAAACCGTGGCGCAGGCGATCACTTTCATCCGTGAGCGCTCGGCGGAGCAGCCCGGTCTGGCCGATGTCGCGCGGCACGTGGGCTACAGCGAGGCGCATTTCCAGCGGCTGTTCACCGCGTGGGCCGGCGTGTCCCCCACGCGCTTCCTGCAGTTTCTCACCAAGACCCACGCCCTGGCGCTACTGGCGGAATCGCGGACTGTCGAGGAAACCGCAGCGGCGACGGGCTTGTCCGGCACCGGGCGGTTGCATGATCTGTTGGTGACTTGGGAGGCCATGACGCCGGGGGAGATCCGGCGGCGCGGCGCGGGGGTGGTCATCGACTGGGGGATGGCGGCCACACCGCTGGGCTGGATGGCGGCCGGCCAGACCACGCGCGGCATCTGTCATCTATCCTTCCTCGAGGCGCCGGAGCCGGCGGTGGTTGCCGACCGGTTGCGCGAGCACTGGCCGCACGCGGCGTTGCGCGACCGCCCCGCGGTGGCAGCGCGTCTCGCCGATCGGTTGTTTGGCGCAGCGCCCGGCGCAGCACCCTTGCGCTTGCTGCTGCGTGGTTCCCCGTTTCGGATCAAGGTGTGGGAGGCGCTGCTGCGCATTCCAGCCGGAACGGTCTGTTCCTACGGGGAACTCGCCGTCCGTGCCGGCGCACCGCGCGCTGCCCGCGCCGTCGGCAGCGCCATGGCTGCCAACGACATTGCCCTGCTCATCCCCTGTCATCGCGTCATCCGGGAAAGCGGCGAGATCGGCGAGTATCGCTGGAACCCGACCCGCAAAGCGCTGTTGATCGGCTGGGAACAGGCGCGGCGCGTATCCGGCAGCTGAAACGTCGGCAAGCCGGGATCGTGGCCGGATGCCGAATCGCGGTTTGCGTGCTGGCGGGATACCTCGCCTGCGTCTTTTCGCGGTCCCCGATCCGCACGATCAGGTCACGCGTACCGCGTCCGGAAGGCGTGATGCCATGGGCCTGCAAGGTGAGCGTTAGCGCCGCTGCGAAATCCGTAACAGGCGGTCGACATGGCGCTTGCTGCCCCAGGCGCCAAACGCAATGCAAATGAGACCGGCGAAGCGGGTGAGGACGACCTCGGGCAGCGCATTGCCGTCGGGCGGCCAGAAGGTGCCGCTGGGGCTCGCGGGCGGCAACTGAAAACTGCGGTAAAAGGCCAGGACAAGCAGGCCGATGCCGAGCACCCACCATTTGCGGCGATGGCGCTCCACGGCGCCGGGTTTGGGGTCAGGGGATTGAGAGGGGCGCGATGTGGACATGGCTCACCGATCGTCGGGAGGGTGTTCACCGCCCCGACGATCGGCACCGCCGGGTTCAATTCCCGGGGTGATGATGCGCAGCGTGAACCGCCTGATAGGCTGCTTCGAAATCCATGACCGTGCCGCCGAAGCCCTTGGTGAAGCGTTCGGCTTCATCTTTCCTGGAAAAGGCCAGGAAAGATGGTTCACAGCAGGCTGTGAAGCTTGATCCACGCACATAATAGGCAGCCCGCGCATCGATTTCATCCCCGCGCATGAAATCGAGCGTCTTGGCTTTCACGCCTTTCGGCGCATCCTTGAGCATGGCCAGGCCACAGCCGGCGCACCCCAGACGCTCTTCCTGCCCATCGGGCTGCACGAGGACGAAACCGACATGGGCATTGGTCATTTCCTTGCCGCACATGCCACAGGTCGCTGGCTCACCGACCGATTCGGCGGCCAATGCCGCTCCCATGGGCCCGGTCGCGAGTCCCAGTGCCAGTACGACCCCCATGATCCAATACCGGATGCCCATTGTTCGTCTCCTTGTTGGTCCCGAAAGTAGGTGTTTCAGGGTCAGTGTGCGTGGGATGACCGGTCGGGCGCTTGATCGGCATCAAGAATCGGACGCTCGACCGGCAACCATTTCGCCAGCAGCGCGCAGACGCCATAGACCACGATACCGGCGAACAGGACATCACTGAGAAAATGGCCACCCGCTGCAATGCGCCAGAATCCGATCAGCCCGCCCGCCGTCAGGCCGGCCAGAAGCCAGACCTTACGGCGTCGGAGATCGACGAAGGCGCCGGCCATCAAAAAAAACCCCAGCGCCGCGTCGCCGCTCACAAACGCGCAGTTGCTGTCGCATTCGCGCGCCGGAGCCAAAGGTGCGGTGTAGCGTTGTGGCCCGCCGAAATCGGCAACATAGCTCGGCCGCGCTCGTCCCCAATGTTCTTTCAGGCCCAGATTCACCACCAATCCCGGGCCTAGCAGCAAGGCCAGCATCAGAAACAGCCACCCGCGCTGGGCCAGCCCGGCCCACCGGCCGCCTGTGCGCGTGCGGATCAGGCCGATCACGAACACGATGACGGCGATGGTGCCGGCAAGCCGAACGGCGCGCTTTTGCCAAAGGCTGATCGGCTGGTCGGTCCACCAGAATTCGCGCGGTTCGAGATAGAACTGTCGGGCCGTCCAGAGATCGAGTTCGGGCCAGAGCCAGAACAGCAGTCCGAGGCCGAGGGCGAGCATCAGGGCGGGGTAAACAGGCAAAGCACGCATCATGGCGAAGGACTCCGGGTCGGATAGCCAGCGAATTCATGCAGTCGATAGATGGCGTAGCGCCGCTCACGCTGGTCCCCTTGGGGCTGACCGACCGTGCCCAGCGCTTCGCTGCCGGTGAACCGGCGTGCCATTCCGGTCGCGCGGTCCGGTGGCGCGACCAGCAACCAGGCGGGGCAGGCGACATCGGCGAGATCGGCAGTCAGGTCGAAGTGATCGCGGATCGGGCCGGGCGGATGCCATTTGACCACCGGCGCCGGGCGCGGCAAGGCGTAATAGGCCATGGCCGAGGCGGTCGCGCGATCGGTCACCAGCACGCAGTCGGCGGGATAGCGCTGGCGCCACTGGCTGACTTCGGCGCCCAGTGTCTCCCAGCCCCGCAGGCGCTTCAGGGGATCGGCGCGCAGCGGAAAGCGATCGGTCTCCTCGCCCCAGCAGAGCACAACTCCGGCGATCGCCAACCCGAGCAACACATTCAATCCAACCGCCATCCCCCAGGCGGGTCGCCACGACGCGCGCATCAAGCCTCGTGCGGCCAGGATCGATCCGGCCACATAGGCGCTGACCGCCCAATTGGCATTGGCACCGGCCACCAGCGCCAGCGCGAGGTAGAACACCAGCACCGGTGCGATGAAGCCGATGAGCCAGCGCGCTGGCTCATCGCGCAGCGGGCGCGAAATCAGGGCCGCCATCAGCCCGAGAAATACGCCCGGCCCCAACATGGCGATCTGGCTGGCCACGAAGGCCAGTAGTTCGCCGCCGTTCATGTGGGCACCAGCCAGATCGGCGTTTTCGGAGGTGTGCTGGTAGCTGATGAAGCCGTGGGCGGCATTCCAGACCAGATTGGGCGCATAGAGCGATCCCGCAATTGCCAGGGCCACGAGCGCGCCTCGTCTGGAGGCGCGTGGGCTACTCAGCTCACCCCACAGCCAGCCAATCAAGAAAAAGGCCATCGCGTACTTGGAGAGCAGCCCCAACCCGAGTGACAGGCCAAGCCCGACCCACCAACCACCGCCATGCTGCCGAGCCTGGATCAGGCTGAACAGTGCCGCGCTCCAGAAAAACAGCAGCGGAACATCGGTGGAGATCAGCAGGCTGGAGAAGCTCACCGCGGGCAGCGTCAGATAGACTACGGCCGCCGCGACGCCGGTTCGCGCGTCGTACAGTGACCGGCCGGCGAGAAAAACGAAACCGGCCGTGCCGGCATGGAGAAGTGGCGACGCCAGTCGGACGCCCCATTCCGCATCGCCAACCAAGGCCGTGGTGAAGGCAATGAGCCAGGCGATGAACGGGGGCTTTGAGTAGTATCCAAAACTTGGTCGGGTCGACCAGAGCCAGTACTGCGCTTCATCGACGAATAGATCGAGCGGCGAGGCAATCAGCACTGCGAGACGCAAGACGGTCAAGCCAATGAGCGCGCCCAGCAGAACGCGGAGCCCAGCCGTGTGCCGAGTATTCGCGTTGCGCTCCTCACCGTTGTGCATATAGGTGTTCCTTGCTGGGCAGTCATCCGGTTTTCACATGGGGGCGATAGGCTAGCGCCCTTTCGCGACGATTGCGTGAAAACCGCCATGATTGCCGCCTCGGGTTTTTTTCAGCGTTCCGCCGTCGCCTGGCTGCTGTTGTTTCTCGGCGCGTTGGTGCTGTTCGTTCCCGGTGTCTTCACGCTCCCGCCAACCGATCGGGACGAGCCGCGCTTCGCCCAGGCCAGCCGCCAGATGCTGGAAGACGGCGATTACCTCAACATCCGCTTCCAGGACGAAGCGCGCCTCAACAAGCCGGCAGGGATCTACTGGCTGCAGGCTGCGTCTGCTTATCTCGCGGGTTCGGGTTGGGCTAATCCGATCTGGCCCTACCGCATGCCATCGTTGCTCGGCGCGCTGGCGGCGGTTGCCTTGACCGCTCGGCTCGGTCAGCGACTGGGTGGGAACGGCGCAGGATGGCGCGCCGGGGCCTTGCTCACCTTTACCGCGCTGCTGCTGGTCGAAGCCCGGCTGGCCAAGACTGACGCGGTGTTGCTGGCGTTGGTGGTGGCGGCGCAGGCGGCCCTGTGGACCATCTACCGGGCGCATCGGGAGGAACTCGAAGCGCCCGCGCGCGCGGTGCAGGCGTTCTGGATCGCACAGGCGGCTGCCGTGCTCATCAAGGGGCCGATCGCACTCATGGTTTCCGGCTTGACGGTGCTGACCCTGGCTGCCGCCGACCGGGATGTTCGATTGTGGCGGGCGCTGCGGCCGATGTGGGGCGCCGTCTGGTTTGGGCTGCTGGTCGTGCCCTGGGTGGTCGCCATTCACCGAGCGAGTGACGGCGCCTTCTGGCACGACGCCGTGGCGCGCGACTTGTTGGCCAAGGCGGCGCGCGGGCAGGAGTCCCACGGTGCACCCCCGGGCGCCCATCTGCTGGTGACGCCATTGACCCTGTGGCCCGCAGTCCTGCTGCTGGTCCCGGCGCTGATCGCCTGCTGGCGCTCCCGCGCTCAGCCGGCAGCGCGCTTTCTGCTGGCGTGGGCGCTGCCTTTCTGGGTGGTGTACGAGCTGATTCCGACCAAGCTACCGCACTACATTCTGCCGACGGTTCCCGCGCTGTGTCTGATGGCAGGGTTGATGCGTTCAGCTTCGGTGGCGTCCAAGGTGCCCCGTTGGAGTCGCTGGGTGGGCGGTGCACTGTGGGGTTTGGGCGCCGCGCTCTGGCTGGTTCTCGCGGGCTGGTTGCCGCATTGGGCCGGCGAATCGGCTGTTGTCCCCTTGCTCATGACGGCCGGGATGCTCGGCGTTGCGGTGTGGTTGATGGCACGTGCGCACACCTGGCTTGGCCTGGCGCTGAGCGCAGCGCTGCCGGCGGTGTGGATTCTGGGTATTTCCCTGCCGCATCTGGATGGGCTGTGGCCGAGTCGGGAGGTGGCGCGGCATCTGGAACGCCAAGGTCTGACGGCGCCATTGATCACCGCCGGGTATACCGAACCCAGTCTGGTGTTCTGGCTTGGACGACAGACCACACGGCTGAGCGAGGGTGATGAGGCGGCGCGACTGGCGCTGCAGGCACCGGGGCGGCCGGTGCTGGTCGATGCCCGGCGGAAAGCGGATTTTCTCGCGACACTGACCGCGCTCGGTGCCAGCGCCGAGCCTGTGGCGCATATCCAGGGACGCCAGGTCAATGGCGGCGATTGGCTGCGGCTGACTCTCTACCGGGTGACCACGGAGGTGAAATGACGAGGCGACTCGGTTGCGGGCACGCGTCATCCGTGGCGCGGCGTCTTCGGGGCCATGGGCTGGCCCTGACCCTGCTGGTGGTCGTCATCGCCCTGTGCGTGCTCTGGATTGATCAGCCTTTGGCTTGGGCGTTTCGCCGCCACCGGTTTTTTTTTGATGACTTCGCGGCCCTGATCACCCATGCCGGCGATTCGCGGTGGGCGCTGTGCGCATCGGTCTCGGGATGGGCTTTGGGACGGGTTGCTCGGCAGCGCCTCTTGACGCAGGAGATGTGTGAGCGTGCACGCTGGCTGAGCTTGGCGAGTGGCTTCGTGTTCGTGAGCGTGGCCAGCTCGGGGTTGCTGGTCAATCTGCTCAAATATCTGTTTGGGCGCGCCCGGTTCAATGCCTTGATGCTGCACGGCGAATATGGGTTCTACTTTTTCGAGACCGGCTACGATTTCAGCTCGTTTCCCTCCGGCCATGCCAATACGGCGATTGCGCTCGCCATCGCGCTGAGCTGCCTGTGGCCGCGTGTACGCCGGCTGTTCCTGCTGGCCGGTGTCCTGCTCGCCCTCAGCCGGGTGGTTGTGACGGCCCACTACTTGAGCGATGCGCTGGCCGGTGGTTTGCTTGGATGGTGGACCACCCGTTTGTGGTGGCGCTGGTTCATTCAGCGCTATCCGATCCTCGGATCGGGTGGGCCGACCGGGGGCGCTGCGGCCACAGGTCAATGGGTCGACGGGGACGCCGGGGGCACGGTGTCATCCGCCAGCAGCTGGCCGACATCGACGGCATCGAAGCCGTACTCGCGGCCGCAGAACTCGCAAGTGACCGAGACGCTGCCCTGTTCGCGCAGGATGTCCTGAAGTTCCTCTGAACCCAGCTGTCGCAACATCGCCGCAACGCCATCGCGGGAACAGCGGCAGCGGAAGCTCACGGGGGCCGGTTCGAACAGACGGACCGTCTCTTCGGCGAACACGCGGCGCAGCAGTGTTTCGGCTGGCCATTGCTGCAACTCGGCCGCTTCCAGTGTATCCAACAGGTGATTGCAACGATTCCAGGCGTCGGGATCGGCGCTTTCGCCGGGCATACGCTGAATCAGCAGTGCGGTGACGATCTGTTCGCTCGCGGCCAGCAGCACCCGGGCCGGCAGCTGCTCGGACTGGGCGAAGTAATGTTCCAGGGCGCCGGCGAGGTTCTCGCCGGTGAGCGGCACCACACCTTGGTAGCGCTCACCGGGATCACGCCCTTCCAAGGCGAGCAGCAGCCGGCCATGCTCGCCGAAGCCGATCTGGTCGGTCGGCACGCCTTGGTCGTAGCGGGCAGTGGCGCGCAGATGCAGCAGGTGGTCGCACTGGGCCAGCACCAGGCGCAGCGGACCCTCGCCTTCGATCTGCAGGTTGAGCCGGCCCTCGAACTTCAGTCCCGCAGTGAGCAGGGCGCTGGCCGCCATGGCCTCGCCCAGAAGACGCCGTACGGGTTCGGGATCGGTGCGGCGCGATTGCGCTTCCTGCCAGGTCGCTTCCAGCCGCACCCATTGCCCGCGGATCGGGAAATCCTCGAACAGGAAGCGATAGAGACGATCACCATCCGCCACCTCAGCCGTCCAACTTGTGGCGCAAGAGTTCGTTGAGCTGGCCGGGGTTGGCTTTGCCGCCCGTGGCCTTCATGGCCTGACCGACGAAGAAGCCGAACAGCTTGTCCTTACCCGCGCGGTACTGGTCGCGCTGGGCCGGATTGTCTGCGATGATCTGGTCAATGATCGCCTCCAGCGCGCCGGTATCGGTGATCTGTCGCAGGCCGAGCCGGTCGATGATGGCGTCGGCATCGCCGCCGTCGTTCCAGAGCACCTCGAACACTTGCTTGGCGATCTTGCCCGAGATGGTGTTGTCGCTGATTCGGGTCAGCATGCCGGCCAGTTGCGCAGCGCTGACCCGGCTCTCGGTGATGTCGAGGTTCGTCTCGTTGAGCCGCGCGGCCAGCTCGCCCATGACCCAGTTGGCGGCGAGCTTGGCGTCGCCGGACGTCTGTGCGACCACGGCCTCGTAGTAATCCGCCAGCTCGCGCGAGTTGGTGAGCACGCCGGCGTCGTAGTCGGGCAGGTTGTAGTCGGCGACGAAGCGCGCGCGCTTGGCGTCGGGCAGTTCGGGCAGGGTGGCGCGCACCGCATCGACGAAGGCCGGCTCGATCACCAGCGGCAACAGATCGGGGTCGGGGAAGTAGCGGTAATCGTTGGCTTCTTCCTTGCTGCGCATGGAGCGGGTCTGGTCCTTGACCGAGTCATAAAGGCGGGTTTCCTGGACCACGGTGCCGCCCCCTTCGAGCAGATCGATCTGGCGCTCCACCTCGTAGTTGATGGCCCGCTCCACGAAGCGGAAGGAATTCAGGTTCTTGATCTCGCAGCGCGTGCCGAGGCGTTCCGCGCCGCTGCGGCGCACCGACACGTTGGCGTCGCAGCGGAACGAGCCTTCCTGCATGTTACCGTCGCAGATCTCCAGATAGCGCACCAGGGCGTGCAGCTTCTTCATGTAGGCCACCGCTTCCTTCGCCGAGCGCAGGTCCGGCTCGGAGACGATTTCGAGTAGCGGCGTGCCGGCGCGGTTGAGATCGATGCCCGAGAGACCATGGAAGTCCTCATGCAGGCTCTTGCCGGCGTCTTCCTCCAGATGGGCGCGGGTGATGCCGATGCGCTTGCGCTCGCCGTCTTCCAGGTCGATGTCGAGGTGTCCTTGGCCCACCACTGGCAGCTCGAACTGGCTGATCTGGTAGCCCTTGGGCAGGTCGGGGTAGAAGTAGTTCTTGCGCGCGAACACCGAGCGCGGCGCGATGTGGGCCTGCACGGCCAGGCCGAACTTCACGGCCATGCGCACGGCCGCTTCGTTGAGCACGGGAAGCGTACCGGGATAGCCCAGGTCGATGACGCTGGCCTGGGTGTTGGGCGCCGCGCCATAACGCGTCGCGGCACCGGAAAAGATCTTGCTGCGGGTGGCGAGTTGGGCGTGGATTTCCAGCCCGATCACGACTTCCCATTCCATTGCGCGATTCCTCAGAAGTGCGGGCCGATATCAGGCGAAAGCGGTCGGATGGCGGCGGTGCCAGTCAGTTTCCCGTTGGAACTGGTGTGCCATGTTGAGCAACCGGCCTTCCTCGAAATGCGGCCCAATCAGCTGCAGACCCACCGGCAGGTCATCGACGAAGCCGGCCGGTAGTGACAGACCCGGCAGGCCGGCAAGGTTCACGGCGATGGTGTTGATGTCGGACAGATACATCTTGACTGGATCGTCGGTCTTCTCGCCCAGCCGGAAGGCGACTTCGGGGGCCGTGGGACCCGCCAGGACGTCGACTTCCTCGAACACGCGGCGGAAATCCTCGGTGATCAGCCGCCGGCAGCGCTGCGCCTTGAGGTAATAGGCATCGTAGTAACCGGCTGAAAGGACATAGGTGCCAATCATGATGCGGCGCTTGACCTCGGCGCCGAAACCTTCGCCGCGGCTGCGCTTGTAGAGATCCTCCAGATTCACCGGGTTCTCGCAGCGATGCCCGTAACGCACGCCGTCGAAACGCGATAGGTTGGACGACGCCTCGGCCGGCGCAAGGGTGTAGTAGGTCGGTACCGACAGACCGAGGTTGGGGAGCTGCACCGGATGCAGCGTCGCGCCCAGGCTTTCGAACACCTTCAGCGCCGATTCGACGGCACTCGCCACCGCCGGCTCGAGACCGGCGCCGAAAAACTCGGCCGGGATACCGATGCGCAAGCCGGTGAGCGGATTGGTCAGCGTCCCGGCATAGTGGGGTACGGGATGGTCCACGCTGGTGGAGTCGCGGGGATCGAAACCGGCCATCGCCTCAAGCAGCAGGGCGCAGTCCTGCGCGTCGCGTCCGAACACGCCGGCCTGGTCGAGGCTGGAGGCAAAGGCGATCATGCCGTAGCGCGACACGCGGCCATAGGTGGGCTTGAGGCCGGTGATGCCGCACAGCGCGGCCGGCTGGCGGATCGAGCCGCCGGTGTCCGAACCGGTGGCCAGCGGTGCCAGGCGTGCTGCAATGGCGGCCGCGGATCCGCCCGAAGAGCCACCCGGGACCCGTGCGGGATCCCAAGGGTTGCGCACCGGGCCGAAATAGCTGGTTTCGTTAGACGAGCCCATGGCGAACTCGTCCATATTGGCCTTGCCCAGCGTGACGAGACCCGCTGCCGCGCAGCGCTCCACGATGGTGGCATCGAAGGGTGGTACGAAGTTGCCCAGCATGCGCGAACCGCAGGTGGTGCGCTGTCCCGCCGTGAGGAAGATGTCCTTATGGATCATCGGCACGCCGGTCAGCGGGCCGGCCTCGCCGCTGCGTCGGCGGGTATCGGCGGCGCGCGCTTGCTCAAGGGCGCTGTCTGGATCGACGGTGATCAGGCTGTTGAGTTCGGCATCGAATTGCGCGATGCGCTCCAGAAATACCTGCGTCAGCTCTTCACTGGTGCATTGGCCCTGGGACAGGGCCTCGGCCATTTCGGCGACGGACAGACTGTGCATGCAAACTCCCGGCGGGGCGTTTTGGGTTATTCGATGACCTTGGGAACCAGAAACAGGCCGCTCTCGGCGGCGGGCGCCTGGGCTAGACAAGTCTCGCGCATGTCAGGCTCGGTCACCTCATCGGGCCGCAGCCGTTGCGCCAAGTCCAGCGGATGGGCCATTTCGGCGATTGCCGTGGTGTCCGCCGCGTTGATCTGGGCCAGCAGATCGAGGCAGCGGGAGAGGGTCTGGGCATGGGTTTCCAGTTCCGCTTCCTCGACCGTCAGACGGGCGAGATGCGCGATGCCACGGACCGTTTCGATATTCAGCGACATGACCGTTCTCCACAAGGCAGGATGCCGCGATGACGGATGGCTTGTCACGGGCGGCCGAAGTGTACACGCAACCGGGGGCGCTTGACCCCCGGCCTTGCTCCTGTCACAAGGCGTTGCTAGAGTTTGGCATTTTAACATCTTCCCGCCGCGACGATTCGGCTCATACGGACTTGAACTTCCATGTTGAAACTTAAAGGGCTTCGGGGATTCTTCTCCAATGACCTGTCCATCGATCTAGGCACGGCCAATACCCTCATCTACGCTCGCGGCAAGGGAATCGTGCTCGATGAACCTTCCGTCGTGGCGATCCGCGATGACGGCAATGGCCGCGGCAAGACCATCGAAGCGGTCGGCGCTGCGGCCAAGGCCATGGTCGGTCGCACACCCGGGCACATCACCGCGATCCGGCCGCTGAAAGAAGGCGTGATTGCCGATTTCACCGCAACCGAAAAGATGCTTCAGCACTTCATCCGCAAAGTCCACGATTCGCCCTATTTCCGGCCGAGCCCGCGGGTGTTGGTGTGCGTGCCGTACGGGGCGACCCAGGTAGAGCGGCGTGCGATCAAGGAATCGGCTGCCGGTGCCGGCGCGCGCCGAGTCTATCTGATCGAGGAGCCGGTGGCGGCCGCCATGGGCGCCGGGATCCCGGTGCACGAGGCACGCGGATCGATGGTCCTCGACGTCGGCGGCGGTACCTCCGAGGTGGCGGTGATGTCGCTGAACGGGATTGTCTACGCCGCTTCGGTCCGTGTCGGTGGGGACAAGTTCGACGATGCCATCGTCAACTATGTCCGGCGCAACTACGGCACCCTGATCGGTGAATCGACGGCGGAACGCATCAAGCGAGAGATCGGATCGGCTTTCCCTGTCAAGGAAGTGCGCGAGATCGAGGTCAAGGGCCGTCATCTGTCTGAAGGTGTGCCGCGCAGTTTCACCCTCAACAGCAACGAGATCCTCGAATCCATGCAGGAGCCGCTCAGCGCCATCGTGCGTGCGGTCAAGACGGCGCTCGAGCAGACCCCGCCCGAGTTGGCCTCGGATGTCGCCGAGCGTGGCATTGTGCTCACCGGCGGCGGTAGCCTGCTGCGCGATCTGGACCGGCTGCTCCTCGAGGAAACCGGCATCCCGGTGGTGCTCGCGGATGATCCCTTGACCTGTGTGGCCCGCGGCGGTGGCCGGGTTTTGGAACTCATCGACGAGCACGGAGTCGATCTGTTCGCTCTGGACTGAAAGGACTTACGTTGCGCGGGCGCGGACGGCGCCTGCGCGATGCCGTGCCATGGGGGCAAGGCCATCAAACCGCTGTTCCTCAAGACTCGCGCGCTGAATCTGCGTTTCGTGGTATTCGTGGTCGCGTCGGTTGCCTTGATTCTGTATGACTCGGGAGGGGCCGAGTCGAAACGGCTGCGTTTGGTGCTGGGCACCTTGGTTTACCCGGTCCAGCTGGCAGTGGATTGGCCGGTGCGGTTAGGAAAGGAATTCGCCGACGGGACTCGCAGCCGCCGGGCCTTGCTGACCGAGAATGATACCCTGCGCACCCGCCAGGTTCTGCTGGAGGCACAGATCCAGAAGCTGGCTGTGCTCCAGGCGGAGAATGCCCGCTTGCGGGAATTGCTGCAGTCCTCAAGTCGTCTGGACGATCGACTGTCCATCGCCGAAATCCTCTCCATGGACCTGGACCCCTATCGCCAGAGCATCATGCTCAATCGTGGTCTGGTGCATCAGGTGCATGTCGGCCAGCCGATCATCGATGCCCATGGGGTGATGGGCCAGATCACGCATGTCGGACTCAATACCTCCACCGCGCTGCTCATTACCGATACCAATCATTCCCTGCCGATCGAGGTCAACCGCAATGGCCTGCGGACCGTGGCACAAGGGACCGGCGAGAGCCGCTGGCTGACCTTGCCCTATCTGCCCCGCAACGCGGATATCCGCGAAGGCGACCTGTTAATCACCTCAGGGTTGGGCGGACGGTTCCCGCGCGGCTATCCAGTCGCAACCGTGAAGACGGTGATGCGGCAGGGCGGTGGGCGCTTCGCCCAGGTCCGCGCGGAAGTCACCGCACAGGTCGACCGCAGCCGGGAGGTCTTGTTGATTTGGGATCATCCCCCGTTAGACACGCCGCCGCGTGCGGAACACCTGCCCGCGGAGGAGCCCTGACATGCCGGCACGCTGGGGTATTCTGGGGGTGTGCTTCTTCGTTTCCCTGGCACTGACCTTCGTGCCATTGCCGCCATGGGCAGCGGACTGGCGGCCGCACTGGGTGGCGCTGGTCCTGGCCTATTGGATCATCGCCTTGCCCGAGCGGGTCAGCCTGACGACAGCCTGGTGTCTGGGCCTGCTCATTGACGCGGGTCGCGGCGGTACCCTTGGGGTGCAGGCGCTCAGTCTCACGCTTATGGCCTATCCACTGGCGCGTTTTCATCTGCAGTTGCGCGCCTTTCCGGTGTGGCAGCAGGCACTGCTGCTGCTTCCATTGCTGTCCATCGCGGTGTTTCCCGGATTTTGGCTGGCGGGTATGGGTAATCGGAGCGAACCCAGTTTCCCGTGGCAGGGCATCCTCACCAGTTGCCTGCTTTGGCCCTGGGTGTTCGCGGTGCTGCGCCATGTTCGGCGGCGTTTCAGTCTGGCGTGAAAACGGTGCGGCAGCGATTTCGATCGAAGCAGCGGGTCCGGTTGTATCACCCGGAGCTGCAGCGCCGGCTGATTCGCAGTCGGATCGCTATTGCGCTCGTGGTCGCTGCGATTCTGGTAGCGGGGCTGTGTCTGCGACTGTACGAGCTGCAGGTGCGCGATCATGCCCATTTTGCGACCCTGTCCCAAGGCAATCGCGTCCGGTTGCGTCCCCTGCCGCCCCAGCGGGGGCTGATCTATGACCGACATGGCGTCCTGCTGGCGGAAAACCTGCCGTCGTTCCGACTGGAGATTGTCCCCGAGGATGTCCCGGATCTGCCGCAGACCCTGGACCGGTTGTCCCGGCTCATCGACATTACGCCGCAGGATCGGGAGCGCTTCGAGCGCGAGCGTCGGCGCAGCCGGCCATTTGATGCGGTTCCGTTGCGCCACCGCCTGACCGACGAGGAAGTCGCGCGGCTGGCAATCGACCGAATTCATTTCCCCGGTGTGGATATTCGCGCCGATCTGACCCGCCACTATCCGTTCGGCGCGAGCACCGCCCATGTGATCGGCTACATGGGGGCGGTGGACGAGCGGGATTTGCGCAACGTTCCGGAAGGGACCTATGCCGGGTTGAACGAGGCCGGGCGCAGCGGCGTCGAGCGCTACTATGAGTCTGAATTGCGCGGCGTGACCGGATATGAACAGGTCGAGGTCAACGCGCAGGGCCGCACGATTCGTGTGCTGGAAACCCATCCGCCGGTCACTGGCCAGAACCTCTATCTCAGTCTCGACATCCGTCTCCAGCGCGCTGCCGAGGAAGCATTGGCCGGACAGCGTGGTTCCATCGTTGCCATCGCGCCGGAGAGCGGCGAAATCCTCGCGTTGGTCAGCCAGCCGTCCTACGATGCCAATCTGTTCATTGGCGGAATTTCCCTGGCAGACTACCGCGCGCTCAGCAAGGACCCGGGGCGACCGTTGTTCAACCGTGCCGTCCTGGGACAGTATCCGCCGGGTTCCACGGTCAAGCCGCTGCTCGGGGTGGCCGATCTGGCCGCCGGCCTGCCGCTCGGATCGGGTGGGGTCTACTGTGCCGGCTACGTCAAGCTGCCCAATCAGGAACGGCGCTATCGCGACTGGAAGCGCAGTGGTCATGGGCGGACCGATCTGCGTCGCGCCATCGCCGAATCCTGCGATGTGTATTTCTACCAGCTGGCGCTCGAGCTGGGGATCGATCGAATTCACGATGTGCTGGTGGCGTTCGGTTTCGGTCACGCGACCGGCGTCGATCTGCCCGGGGAGCGGGGCGGCCTGGTGCCCTCCAAGGCCTGGAAACAGCGGGTCCGAAAGCAACCCTGGTACATAGGGGAAACCCTGGTGAACGTTATCGGACAGGGCTACAACCTCGCGACGCCGCTGCAGCTGGCGCAGGCCACCGCAACCCTGGCGCGCCGCGGGCGCGTCGTTCACCCGCGCATGGTCCGGGCGCGCGAGGATGTTGCCAGTGGCCAGTACGTGCCGATGACGCCCGTCCCGGGCTCGGCGGTTCCATTCGGCACCCCGGCGCAGTGGGAAGCGGTGGTCGATGCCATGCATGATGTGGTGCAGACGCCGGGCGGAACCGCCTACGGCAGTGGCCGGAGCGCGCCTTATGCCTACGCGGGGAAGACCGGCACGGCACAGGTGTTTGGGTTGGGCAATGAAGAAGAATACGTTGAGGCCAACGTTGCAGCGCACCTTCGGGACCACGCATTGTTCATCGGCTTTGCGCCCCTGGAGAATCCGGCGGTCGCTGTGGCGGTTGTCGCCGAGCACGGCGGCAGCGGCGGCCGCACCGCCGCACCCATCGGCCGCCAGGTACTCGATGCCTATCTGGTGCGAGAAGAGGAAGCGATACCATGAACCGCCAGGTCTATGAGCTGGGCGTCGGCATGCGCGCGCCGTTTCGCGATTGGCCGACCCGTCTGCATGTGGATCTGCCGCTGTTGGTCCTGTTGAGTCTGTTGTCGACCATCGGTCTGATCATTCTCTACAGTGCCGGCGGTGAGAACATGGACCTGTTGTTTCGCCAGCTGATGCGATTGGGCCTGGCCTTCGGGGTGATGCTCACGGTGGCTCAGATTCCGAGCCAATGGCTCTATCGCTTGGCGCCGGGTCTCTACGGGATCGGGTTGATCCTGCTCATTCTGGTGATGCTGCTGGGCGATATCGGCAAAGGGGCGCAGCGCTGGCTGGACTTGGGTGTGATCCGCTTTCAACCCTCGGAAATGATGAAGCTGGCGATGCCGCTGATGGCCGCCCGCTATCTGCAGGACCGGGGAATCCCGCCTGCCGGCTGGGATGTGCCGATCATCCTGCTCCTGATTGGCGGGCCGGTATTGTTGATTGCCGAACAGCCGGATCTGGGGACTGCCGTACTGGTCGCCACCTCGGGTGTGGCCGTCCTGTTCCTCGGGGGGCTGTCATGGCGCTGGATCCTGTCACTGGCCGGAACGCTGGCGGCCGCGATGCCGCTGGTCTGGAATCTGATGCACGACTACCAGCGCCGACGCGTGCTCACCCTGCTCGACCCTGAAGCCGATCCGTTGGGATCGGGCTATCACATCATCCAATCCAAGATCGCGCTCGGTTCCGGGGGGTTGTTCGGTAAGGGCTGGCTCAATGGTAGCCAGGCGCATCTGCAATTCTTGCCGGAAGGCACGACCGATTTCATCTTTGCCGTCTACGGCGAGGAGTTTGGGCTCATCGGATTGCTGTTGCTATTGGCACTTTATATTGCAGTCACCGTGCGCGGACTGCGGATTTCCGCAAACGGACAGAACGGCTTCGAACGGCTGCTCGCCGCCAGCCTGAGTTTTACCTTTCTGTTCTACGTGCTCGTCAACACCGGCATGGTCAGCGGCGTATTGCCGGTGGTGGGTGTGCCGCTTCCGCTGATCAGCTATGGTGGAACCTCGATGGTGACCCTGCTGGCGGGCTTCGGTATGCTCATGTCGATCCAGACACACAAGAAGATGCTTGCTCCATGAAACGATTGCTCCGCTTTTCCACCGCAGCCTGGTTTGCCGTCTGGTCGTTTTCTCAGGCATCGCTGGCCGCGGCCTTGGATGCCCCGCCGACCTGGATCGATGCGGCTGAGAGCGAGGCGCTGGTGCGCCGCCTGGTCGATCAGGATGGCCTGTCGGAACCCGCGGTTCGCGCGCTGCTGAACGAGGCGGTCTACAAGCAGGACATCATCGATGCCATCACGCGTCCTTATGAGGCCAAACCGTGGCATCAGTATCGCCAGCTGTTCGTGACGCCCACCCGGATCGACGGCGGGGTGCAGTTCTGGAACACCCACCGCGATCTGCTCAGCCAGGCCGAAGCCCGCTATGGCGTGCCCGCCGAAATCATCGTCGCGATTATCGGGGTTGAAACCCAGTACGGTCGCAACTTCGGTCGCTATCGGGTGCTCGATGCGCTGGCAACGCTGGGTTTTGCGTATCCGCCGCGCAGTCGGTTCTTCCTCGGTGAACTCGAGCACTTCATGCGTCTGGCGCAGGAAGAAAAAATCGATCCTCGTCAAACGCTCGGCTCCTATGCCGGCGCTATGGGCATGGGACAATTCATTCCCAGCAGCTATCGCGCCTATGCCGTCGATTTCGATGCCGACGGGCAGCGCAATCTATGGCAGCCGGCCGACGCCATTGGCAGCGTGGCCAACTATTTCGCCCGGCATGGCTGGACCAAGGGCGCGCCGGTGGCGTACCCCGCCGAGGCGACGACCCCGGAAAGCCAGGCCTTGGGCAACCAGAAGCGCGAAACGCCGCATACGGTGGGTGTGCTGCGTCAGGCCGGGGTTCGCAGTTCGGCGCAGGTGCCTGCCGCTCAGCCGGCCAATCTGCTGATGCTCGATCAGCAGGATGGGCCGGAATACTGGTTGGCCTTGCCCAATTTCTACGTCATCACGCGCTACAATCACAGCGTCTTGTATGCCATGGCCGTTTTCCAGTTGAGTCAAGAAATCCGCCATGCCGATCAAGCCGGGCCCTGAGATCGACCTTGCCGGTGCACGTCCCGGCCGTGCGGCGTTCGGCCGGGGTGGCGCCGTTTTGCTCGGATTACTGCTCACCGCGTGTGGGCAGCTGCCGCACCAGCCGGTACACAACGCACCGCTGACACCATCAGCAAGCGGCGCGAGCAGCCAGTATCCGGATGCCGTCCCACGCGTCGAGCCGCGCAGCCGGCTGGGCAATCCGCCGTATTACGTCGTCAATGGGCGGCGCTACGTCGTCCTGGATTCGGCAAAGGGCTTTTACGAACGCGGGATCGCTTCGTGGTACGGACCCGATTTTCACGGCAAGTCGGCGTCCAGCGGTGAACGCTACGACATGTACGCTATGACCGCGGCGCACAAGACCTTACCCCTGCCCTCCTATGTCCGGGTGACCAATCTCGAGAATGGACGCAGCGCCGTAGTGCGGGTGAACGATCGTGGACCCTTCGTCGGCAACCGTGTAATCGACCTGTCTTTCGCCGCAGCCACGCGTCTTGGAATCGTGCAACAGGGCACGGCGCCGGTAGAGGTCGTTGCTATCGAACCTGCTGAGGCGGGTGCTGTGATCGCGAATGCCGGCCCCCGGGCTGTGGCCGGCAAGCCACGCTTTTACCTGCAGACCGGCGCATTCTCTCAACGTGAAAATGCCGAACGCATGCGCCGGCGGCTTCTCCTTGCCCAGCTCGGGCCGGTCGATATCCGCAGTGAACCAAACGGCTTTCAGACCGTCCATAAGGTCTGGATTGGGCCGTTCGATGATGTGAGTGCGCTCGATATGGCCAGTGCAAAACTCGAGGATCTCGGAATTCACGATTCCCGACCCACCATTGATTGAGGGGTGGCATGTTCGACGACCGCATGGACGCTGCGCGCCGACTGGCCGGTCGGCTGTCGTCAGTGAAAGGGCAACACCCTTTGGTCCTGGCGATTCCGCGCGGCGCTGTGCCCATGGCCGCGCATATCGCGCAGATCCTCGATGGCGAGCTGGACGTGGTTCTGGTACGCAAACTGGGCGCTCCGGGCAATCCCGAATATGCTATTGGCGCCGTCGACGAATCCGGCGCTGTCTGGATCAATCCCGACGCCGCCTCTTGCCTTGACTCATCCGACCTCGAGCGTGAAGTTGCGCATCAGCGCGGCGTCTTGGATGCACGCCGCCGGATCTACGGGCCGGCGCGCAATCCGGCCGGGCGGATCGTGATCGTGGTGGATGACGGTGTGGCCACCGGCTCGACCCTGATCGCCGCCTTGCGAGCGGTCCGTCGCCACCAGCCTCGGCGATTGATTGCGGCCATCGGGGTGGCACCGCCGGAGACCATCGCCCGCCTATCCGGATATGCCGATGAGATCGTCTGCCTGGAAATGCCGCCATGGTTCGGTTCCGTAGGGGAGTTCTACCGGGATTTCGCCCAGGTTGAGGACACCGAAGTGGTCCGCCTGCTGGAGGAGTGCCGCGCGGGCGCAGCGAGTTCGAGGCAATCCCAGGGCTAGCCGATCGGCGAAGCCGCACGTGGACACGGCGTGCACATGGCGCTCCGGGGGGAGGGCCAAGTCCTGGCCCATGCAGCCCACCGACGCTGACAGGAGGTATTTAGTGGCCTTGACTTATGACGCGCGTACCGCGCTCGTTGTCGTGGATGTCCAGAACGATTTCGCCGATCCGAAAGGCAGCCTTTACGTTCGCGGCGGCGAGGCGGTGATTCCGCTCATCAATGTGGAAATCGAGCGGGCGCTCGCCGCTGGCGCCCTGGTCGTCTATACCCGAGATTGGCACCCGCCGGTGACGGCGCATTTCGAGAAGGATGGCGGGATTTGGCCGGTGCACTGTGTGCGCGATACGTGGGGGGCCCTCTTGCACCCGGCGCTGACCGTGCTTGGCCCGGTGATTTCCAAGGGAATCGGTGGCGAGGACGGCTATTCGGGGTTTTCGATGCGCGATCCACAAAGCGGGGAAGTTCGGAATACGCCGCTGCTGGCGCTACTCGCCACCCGTGAAATCACCCGACTCGTGGTTGCAGGACTGGCTACCGACTATTGCGTTCGCGCCACCGTAATCGACGGCCTTGAGCGGGGCTACGCCGTGACGGTGCTCACGGACGCCATCCGGGGTGTGGACCTCGAGCCTGGCGACGGGGATCGCGCTCTGGCGGAAATGCGCCAGCGAGGTGCGGTGCTGGCATGAGCAAGGATCATCCCATTCCCGCCCTGTTCAGCGATCAGTATCAGCTGACGATGTTCCAGGCCTATCACACCGAGGGCATGACTGGCCCGGCGGTATTCGAGCTGTTTGCGCGCCGGTTGCCGCCGGGGCGCAATTATCTGGTGGCCTGCGGTCTCGAGGATGTCCTGGATTATCTGGAGAATCTTCGCTTTACCGCGGATGAAATCGACTATTTGCGCAGTTTGGGGCGATTTACCCCGGAAGTGCTCGAAATTCTCCGGGAGTTTCGTTTCAGCGGTACCGTCCACGCGATGCCCGAAGGGACGGTGTGTTTTCCCAACGAACCGTTGCTTTCGATCGAAGCCCCCTTGCCCGAAGCGCAGCTGATCGAAACCGCAGTGCTGAACCTCATCCACTACCAGACGCTGGTGGCCTCCAAGGGCGCTCGCGTGGTGGCTGCGGCCGCGGGCGCGGATGTGGTGGATTTCGGCGCCCGGCGCACGCATGGGCGTGATGCCGCGCTGGCCTGTGCTCGGGCGCTGTCAATTGCCGGCTATGTCGGCACGTCGAATCTCGAAGCCGGGCAGCGGCTGGGCATTCCGGTGGTGGGCACGGTGGCGCATAGCTACATCGAAGCGCACCCGGACGAAGAGCAGGCGTTCATTCGCTTCGCCGAACACTATCCGGGGACTACGTTGCTGGTGGACACCTACGATACCCTGCACGCCGTGCAGCGCATCATCGCGTTGTCCCATCGTCTGGGTGAGCGCTTCAAGGTGGGTGGCATCCGGCTCGATTCGGGTGATCGGGCCACATTGGCGCGGCAAAGCCGGAGTTTGCTTGATGCCGCCGGATTGACCGACGTGCGCATCGTGGCGAGCGGCAATCTGGACGAGTACCGGGTGGCGGCGCTGCGCGCTGCCCGCGCGCCGATTGACGTGTTCGGGGTCGGCACGGCGGTCAGTGTCGTGGCCGATGGGCCAAGCCTGGAGGCGGCGTACAAGCTCGTGTCCTACAACGGGCGCGATTGCGGCAAGCTGTCGCCGGGCAAGGTCAGCTTGCCGGGTCCCAAACAGGTCTATCGCATCATGGAAGGCAACTCGGCAATCGGCGATGTCATCGCGCGCCGCGATGAAGCTGTGATGGGTGAACCCCTGCTGCACTGTGTGATGCGAAAGGGTTGTCGCCTGCCCAGCGCCAGTCCCGGATTGTCTGCATCCCGTGCACACCTGGCGGCCGGGCTGGACCGGCTCCCCGCCCGGCTGCAGAGCCTGTCCGATGCGGCGCAGCCCTATCCGGTGGCGGTGAGCCAGGCGCTGCTCGCCGCCCAGTCGCGTTTCCAGCAGCTGCATAGCGAGGACACATGAAAGCCGGCGCCGGCGATGCCCTTGCGGTCTCTCCGGCGGAAAAGCGCGCTTTCCTGTGCCAAGGTGGGGTACTGAGCGAGGATGACTCGGCACCCGTGCAGGTGGTCGAGACCCGATCTTCTTGGGTTTTTCTCACCAACGTGGGCGCCTACAAGCTCAAAAAGCCGCTGCGCAGCCGGATGATCGATCTCACGAGCGTGGCGGCGCGTGGGCGCAATGCCACGCTCGAACTACATCTGAACCGGCGCCTGGCTCCGACCGTCTACACGGGTCTGTTGCCGCTCATCTGTGATCGTAGCGGTTTGCGAGTCGGTCCGGTGGTGGCCTCTCCGACGGATGGTCCGCTTGATCCCGCGCACGTGGTGGACTGGCTGGTGGGCATGCACCGGCTACCGGCGGCACGGATGCTGGATCGCCTGATTGGCGATGGTCGTCTCGACGATGCCGTTGTCGAAGGCATCGGGGTGCATCTGGGTGACTTCTATCGGGCGCAGCCGGCGCTTCCGCTGAATCCGGGTGTCTATGTCGAGGGACTGCGCCGGACCATCGACGGCGAAGGGGCGATCCTGGCCACGGCACCGGAATGGGTGGATGCCGAGCGGCTGTCGGCTGCCCTGCGGCGTCAGCGGGAATTCCTCAACCGCCGGGGCTTGCTGTTGGCCGAGCGGGCGAGTGCCGGGCGGATCATCGAGGGGCATGGGGATCTGCGTCCCGAGCATGTCTGCTGCCTCGAACCGCCGGTGATCTTCGACTGCCTGGAATTCAGCCGCGAGCTGCGCATGCTCGATGCCGTGGATGAGCTGGCCTATCTCGGCCTGGAGTGCGCCAGGCTGGGGCAGCCGGGTACGCTGGAAGGATTGCTGGCGGCTTATGGCGCCTGCTGCGAGGACGATCCGCCAGCGGAACTGGTGCGGTTCTACCAGCGCTATCGGGCCTTGGTGCGCGCCAAGCTGGCCCTGTGGCATCTGATCGACCTGCCGCACGACCGTCCCGCGAAATGGCGGACACGGCTCGAGACCTATCTGACCATCGCTGCCGGACCTTGAGACGCGTCAGATCGCGCCTTCGGCCAGATCCTCCAGCGAGCTGTCCTCATGCAGTCGCGCGATGGCTTCGGCGAGAAACGGTGCCGTGTCCAACGTGGTGAGCTTGGCCGTGATCTCGGGCTGAGTCAGCCGCAGCGGCGGTACTGTGTCGCACACCACCAGCCGCGTCAGGTCCGAGCCGGCCAGGGCGGTGTTGGCAGCGGAGGTGAAGACGCCATGGGTCGCGGCGGCTTCCACGGTGGCGGCGCCCGCCCCCCGCAGCGCCTCCGCGCACAGGGCCAGCGTCCCACCGGTGCTGATGAGGTCATCGAAGATCAGCGCCGGGCGGCCGGCCACCTCTCCCACGATCTCCCCGCCGCCCATGCGCCCGCCGCTGCGCCACTTGTGCATGAAGGCCAGCTCCACCTCGCGCTCCAGCCGCTGGCCCAGCGCCTGGGCGAAGCGCTCGGCGCGCTTGATGGCCCCGCCGTCGGGCGCCACCACCACCCAGTTCGCGGGCCGGGCGGCGAAATGGGCGACGAACAACGACCGCGCTTCCAGATGCACGACCGGCCGGCGAAAGGCGTTCTGGAACGCCGCCCGGTTATGCACGTCCAGCGTCACCACGCCATCGACCCCGATGGCTTCGAGCAGCTGGGCGAGGTAGCGGTGCGTCACCGGATCGCGCGGCTGGCTGCGTTGGTCCTTGCGGGCATAGGCCAGATAGGGCAGCACCGCGGTGAGGCGCGCAGCCCCCGCATCGCGCAAGGCGCCCAGCAGGAACAGCAGGCGGCACAGCTTGTCGTGGATCGAATGCCCCGGCTCGCCATGCAGCTGCTGCAGCACGAAGATGTCCGCCCCGCGCACGTTGTCCAGTGGGCGGATCTTATGCTCCCCGTCCTCGAATTCGCGCTCCTCCAAGGCCGCAAGCGACAACCCCAGCGCCGCCGCCACGCGCGTGCCGTAGTTGGCACTTACCTGCGGCGCGAACAGGCGCAGCGCGCGGGTCGCTGATTGGCTCGGTGGATCGATGGGCGATGATGGGGTTATTGCCATGGTCGGTGTTCCGTGATGGCGGAGTCTTTATCCTGACGCGCCGGAACATCCGGCTCAAGTGACCCTCGCCATCGAGCGGCAACGATTGCTGCCCGCGGCCGGTCACAAACCCGATGGCCCACCGGTCTAAATAACTGTTGATATCCCGTCAACGCTCCCCGATGCGAGAGAGAGTCATGCTTGCACATACCGAATCAGTCACGTTGGAAGCGCCGTTTTCGGTTGCCTATCCCTTTCTGTCCAATCCCGAGAATCTTCCCCGGTGGGCTCATGTATTCTGCCAGGACATCGAAAAACAAGGATCGGAGTGGTTGGCGCAGACGGTCGCCGGTCCCTTGATCATTCGCTACGCATGCGATGCGGCCAGCGGAACCATCGACATCATTTCCAGGCTGGATCCCGGCGTGGAAGACATCGCCTACACACGCTTGATGCCCAATGGTCCGGGTTGTGAATTCACCTTCACATTCTTCCGGACCGCCGATATGTCTGATGAGATTTTCGACTCCCAACGGTGGGGGCTTCGTGAAGAAATGCGCGCACTGCGCGCCATCTTCCGGGAACTCGTCGGTTAAGCCGATCTGGAGAGACGTGATGACGACTCAAACGCTGGAAGTGCTGGTCGCCGCTGCCCGAAATGGCGATGGCAAAGCCTTGGAAGCCATCCTGGGTACCATCCAGAAGGAAATCTACAATCTTGCGTTGCGCATGCTCTGGTGTCCTCATGATGCTGCAGACGCGTGCCAGGAGATTCTGCTGAAGATCGTCACGCGTCTCTCCAGCTTCGAAGGCCGCAGCGCGTTCAGGACATGGGCCTTTCGCGTCGCCGTCAACCACCTGCTGAATCAAAAAGCCGGACGTGTGGAAGCCGAGCATCTTTCCTTCGAACAATTCGGCGCCGATCTCGCCCAGGATCTCGCCGAATCACCGGCTTCGACCTCAGATCCTGAGTATGCGCGTCTGATCCATGAGGTCAGAATCGGCTGTACGCACGCCATGCTGATCTGTCTCGACCGCGAGCACCGCGCCGCTTTCGTGCTGGGCGATATCCTGCAACTATCCAGTCAGGAAGCGGCCTATGTCATGGATCTGCCCGATGCGGCGTTTCGCAAGCGGCGATCGCGGGCACGGCAACGCATTGTTGAATTCATGAGGACGCATTGCGGCTTGGTCGAGGAGGCCGCCCCCTGTCGTTGTGAGCGGCGTGTCGATCATGCCGTGGCAACGGGAATCGTGAATCGCTCCAGTTTGCTGTTTGCCTCGAACGACGAGCCGAGTACCGACGAACTCCACACGCATGTGGCTGAGCTGTCTGCGCTGCAGCGCTCCATCACCGTCCATCGGCGCAATCCGATGCCCGATGCCCCCGACCCATCTCTGGACGCGCTCAAGCAGTTGTTGAGAACCGGCGCGGTGCAGAGCCTGCAATGACACGGCGCCAGTCAAGGCGTCGACATCTCCGATGGTTGTTGCGCGATTTCCCGGGCCGAGGAAGCCGCTCACCCAGGTCCATTCGGCTCCCTTGAGTTTCCTCGGAGCTGCACGCCGGGTGGTTTGCGGATTCGATCCGGACACGTGCATCGGCGTCGCGACGCTCCCCGTAAGGTGCAGCGCTACTCCTCCGGTCATCGGTCGCTTGCGTTCGCGAGTGATTGCGTGACGGGAAGCGCGTCTGGTGAAGACAACAGGGCGGGTTTGAAGGTTTGGCCATAACCTGACGGCAGTCGGTCGGCCGCAACAGGGCGAACCGATCAGGCTGGGTCCTGATCGTCCAGTGGAAAATGGCAGCGCACGGTGCGATCGGCGCCGAGCGGCCGCAGCGTCGGCGCCTCAAGGCGGCACCGCTCCTGGGCGCGTGGGCAGCGCGGATGAAAGGCGCAGCCCGGCGGCGGATCGAGCGGCGAGGGCAAATCGCCGGCGACCGGCACGCGCAGCGGGGCGCCGGGCCGCGGTTCGGGCACGGCGTCCAGCAGGCCGCGGGTGTAGGGATGCCGGGGCGCGGCAAAGATCGCCGCGGTGGGCCCGGCTTCGACGGTCCGACCCAGGTACATGACCTGGATGCGGTGGCTGATGTGGCGCACCACGGCCAGATCGTGGGCGATGAAGACGAGCCCCAGCCCCTGCTCGGCCTGCAGATCCTGCAGCAGGTTGACGATCTGGCCTTGAATGGAAACATCCAGCGCCGAGACCGGCTCGTCGCATACCAAGAGCCGTGGGCGCAGCATCAGCGCGCGGGCGATGCCGATGCGCTGGCATTGCCCGCCCGAAAACTCGTGCGGATAGCCATCCAGTGCAGCCGTGCCGAGACCGACGCGTTCCAACAGCGACAGGGCGCGAGCCCGCACCGCCAGCGTGGTCATGGCCGGCTCGTGCACGCGCATCGGCTCGGCCAGGATCTGGCCCACGGTCATGCGCGGGTCGAGACTGGCCAGGGGGTCCTGGAACACCATCTGGGCGTGGCGGCGGTGAGCACGCAGCGCCCGCGGCGAAAGCGCGGTCAGATCCACGCCCTCGAGCATCACCCGGCCGCGGGTGATGGGTGTGAGACCCAGCAGCGCGCGGCCGAGGGTGGATTTGCCGCAGCCCGATTCCCCGACGATGCCCAGGGTCTCGCCAGCGGCGAGTGTGAGGCTGACCGCTTCCACGGCCTGCAGGGCACGCGGGCGGCGCAACAGGCCGCTGCCGACCGGATAGTGGACTGCAAGATCCTGCGCGTCGATCAGCAGCCTCCCGCTCATGGCATGGGGTCCAAGGCGGATGGCGCCGCCGGGGGCTGCCAGTGGCAGCGCCGGCCGCGCGTGGCGGATTCCTCGGCCCACCCCGGATGGTGGGTCGTGCACACCGCCATGGCGTGGCGGCAACGCGGTGCAAAGGCACATCCGGGCGGCCGGGTGCGCGGATCGGGGGGATGACCGGCCAGCGTCGCCAGGCGACGCGCACTGTGCTGCCGCGCCGGCAGGGATTCGAGCAGACCCTCCGTGTAGGGGTGGCGCGGATGGGCGAGCAGCTCGGCCACCGGCCCCTGTTCGACGCCTTCGCCCGCATACATGACTAGCATGCGGTCGCAGACGGCGGCAACCACGCCCAGATCATGGGTGATGAGCAGCATGGCCGTCCCCAGCTCACGCCGCAGCGCCGCGAGCAGATCCAGGATCTGGGCCTGGACGGTGACGTCGAGCGCCGTGGTGGGCTCGTCAAGGATCAGCACCTCGGGCTGGGGCAGGAGCGCCATGGCGATCATCACCCGCTGGCGCATGCCGCCGGAAAGTTCGTGCGGATACTGATCGAGCCGTCGCCGGGCATCGGTGATGCGCACCGCCTCGAGCATGCGCAACGCCTCGGCGCGCGCCTCCCGGCGTGACTGGCCGCGGTGCAGCACGAGCGTTTCGGTCATCTGGCGCTCGATGCTGAGGTAGGGGTTGAGTGCCGTCATCGGGTCCTGGAACACCACGCCGATGCGCACGCCCCGGATCCGGCCCATCTGGCGCTCCGGCTGGCCGAGCAGCGGCGCGCCGTCGAGGGTCGCCACGCCCGTGGCACGGCCGTTGTCCGCCAGCAGGCCGAGCAGCGCCATGGCGCTCTGCGTCTTGCCGGAACCCGATTCGCCGACCAGTGCCAGCGCCTCACCCCGGTGCAGGGTGAAGCTCACTTCGCGCACCGCCACCACCGGGCCGCTGTCGGTCGTGAAATGCACGCCGAGATCACGCACTGTGAGCAGCGGCGCGGCGTGGGCCGCCGAAATCGCGCTCATCGTTCGTGCCCCGGGCGTAACGCGTACAGCCGGCTCATCGTCAGCGGTCCTTGGGGTCCAGCGCATCGCGCAGGCCGTCGCCGAGGAAGTTGAAACAGAACAGCGTCACCGCCAGGAAAAGCCCCGGGAAGATCAGCAACCAGGGGCCGGCTTCCATCTGCTGGGCGCCGTCGTTGACCAGCGCACCCCAGCTGGTGAAGGGTTCCTGCACGCCCAGCCCGAGAAAGCTCAGAAAGGATTCGACCAGAATCACCTGCGGGATGGTGAGCGTGACGTAGACCACCACGACGCCGAGCAGGTTGGGGACGATGTGCTTGGCAATGATGCGCCAGCCGGGTGCGCCGTAGGCCTGGGCAGCAAGCACGAACTCGCGTTCGCGCAGGGACAGCGTCTGACCGCGTACGATACGCGCCATGTCCAGCCAGTTCACCGCACCGATGGCGATGAAGATCAGGAAGATGTTGCGCCCGAAGAAGACCATGAGCAGGATCACGAAGAACATGAACGGCAGGGCGTAGAGAATGTCCACCACGCGCATCATGAAGGCGTCGACCCGGCCGCCGACATAGCCCGCGGTTGCACCCCAGACGACGCCGATCGCCAGGCTGACCAGCGTCGCCGATAGGCCGACCAGCAGCGAAATGCGCCCGCCGTGCAGCGTGCGCACGAGCAGATCGCGGCCGAGGAAATCGGTGCCGAACCAATGGCCGCCGGCGAGCGTGGGCGGCAACAGAATGGCATCCCAGTCGCTGCGGTCGAAGGCGTTGGGGCTGAGTACGGGACCCAGTGTGACCGCCAGTACCAGCAGACCCAGCAGCAACAGACTGGTCATCGCGGGGCGATTGCGCCGCAGTCGGCGCAGGGCATCGCTCCATAGCCCTCGGCCCATGGGTTGAGGCGTGGCGGCGTTCGGGGCCGCCGGGGTCATGCGGTGTACCTCACACGCGGATCCAGCAGGGCGTAGAGCAGGTCCACCAGAAAGTTGAAGACGATGATGAGCGCGCCGTAGAACACCACCACGCCCATGACCAGCGTGTAGTCGCGGTTAAGTGCGCCCTGCACGAAGTAGCGCCCCAGGCCGGGGATGCCGAAGATTGCCTCGATGACCACCGAACCGGTGATGACACCAGCCAGTGCCGGGCCGAGGAAGGAGACCACGGGTAGCAGCGTCGGTTTCAGCGCATGGCGAACCAGGATCACCCGCAGCGGCAAGCCCTTGGCGCGCGCCGTGCGGATGAAGGGACTGCGCCAGACTTCGATCAGACTGGCGCGCGTCAACCGTGCGATGTAGGCCAGTAGCGGTAGCGATAGCGCGGTCACCGGCAGGATCCAGGCGCTCAGGCCGCCGCTCAGCCCGCCGGCCGGCAGCCAGCCGAGATGCACCGCGAACACCAGGATCAACAGCGGCGCGACCACGAAACCCGGCACCGAGATACCGGTCATGGCGGCCGCCATGGTCACGTGATCGAGCGGACGATTCTGGCGCAGGGCGGCGAGCATGCCCGCCGGCAGGCCGATGAGCAGGGCCACGGCCATGGCGGCGAGCCCAAGGCGCAACGACACCGGAAAGCCCTGGGCGATCAGCTCGTTCACCGTGTAGTCGGCGTACTTGAACGACGGTCCCAGATCGCCGCGGGCCAGATCACCGAGATAGCGCAAGTACTGCTGCCACAGTGGTTCGTCGAGATGATACTTAGCGGCCAGGTTGGCCTCGATCTCGGGCGGCAGGTTCTTTTCCGCGTCGAAAGGTCCGCCGGGCGCGGCACGCACCAGAAAAAACGACAGCGTCACCAGGACCAGAAGCGTCGGCCAGGCGCCGAGAAAGCGCCGTAAGCTGTAAGTCAGCATGCTCATCCGTTGCGGGCTGGCCCCGTCTGCTCCTCATGGTGACAGTGGATGGATACCGGCCGCCGCGCAGGACGCAGGGCCGAGGGCCGATGGTAGCGCGATCGGCACGCCGCTCACACCTATTGACACGAGATGACGTGCTTCAGCCAACCGGAAATACATCCGCTTTCTCGCTCTCTCTGTGTACGGTAAGACGATCCGTTGCTCCAGACCGTCCGAATCGGGTCATCAGGTTGATGCAAAAGCGCATCACCCAGACCGGTTCGCCAGTGAGACGGCTTCCTTGGCCTTGAGTACGCGCGTTTCCTGCAGCTGCGCATTGGTGGATACCTGATCACCGGCCTGCCCGGGCACGGGGTCGCCGGCACCAGTGATGCGGTGTCGGTGCGCGGCTTGTCGCCATGGCGCAGGATCATCCCGCGCGGCCCGTATGTCGCGGATCGCCGCCACGGCCTGTTCGGCCCGGCCCTCTAATGATGGTGTTGGCGGTTACCATGGCGAGGATCATCTGGATGTTCACCCGGCTCGGGAGCAGCGCGGTGACCTCCACCGCGAGCAGCAGCACATAGATCGGCACCTTGTGTCGGTGCGCCAGAAGCGCAGCAGGAGATGGTGCCGCGGCGCCTCCGGCAGGCCGTCGGGGCCACGGTGTTCGCGCTGCGGGTCGATTCGGAGTCGAGTCCCGCTAAGGGGTCGGCCGCTGCTCGGTTTCGATCGCCGGAATATCGATACGTTCCTCCAGATCGGCACCGCCCAGCAGCTCGACTGCGCGGTCGGCGGCGTCATGGAAGGGCTCGACCACCAGATCGGCGCCCAGCGCCTGCAGGGCTTCGGTATCCTCACCATTGTGGGAGGCGACCGCGATGCGACCGCCGAAGCCGGCACCGCGCGCCAGCTGGATCAGCGTGGCGCGCGTGTCGTCGTGGGTGACGCCGGTGGCGTGGCTGGGTGTAGTGGACACCAGCCAGCGCGTACCGGCCAGTGGTAGATCGGCGATGAACCCGGGATCGGTGGCGTCGCCATAACGGGTGTCGATGCCGAGCTTCCGGCTGCGATGCACTGCCTGCGGGTTGAAATCCACGCCCAGCACCCGCAGCCCGCGCCGATGCAGGCGCACGGCGATCGCGGTTCCGAAGCGTCCCAGCCCGAAGATGATCACTGCCGGGTGGTCACCGGTCAGAACCTCGTCCTGGCTGCTTTCCCGCGGGGTGTTGCGACGTTCGAAGATGTCGAGCAGCGGCTCGCACCAAGCATAGAGTTGGTGTGAGTAGGTGATCATGTAAGTGGACAGAGCGATGGTCACCAGCCCGACCAGGGTCACCAAGCCCAGCGCTTCCTGCTCGACGTGGCCAAGGGCGACGCCCATGGCGATGAAGATCAAGGAGAACTCGCTGATCTGCGCCACGGTGAGGCCGGCCAGAAAGCCCGTGCGCTTTCGGTAGCCCATGGCGCCCATGATGGCCAGTACGATCAGCGGATTGCCGATCAGCACGAATAGCGAAAGGACAACCGCGGCAGGCAGGTTGGCGCCGAGCAGGGACAGATCGAGGGTCGCCCCCAGGGCGATGAAGAAGAATAGCAGCAGGAAGTCGCGCAGCGGCGCCAGGCGCGCCGCGATGGTCTCGCGATAGGGCGTGGAGGCCAGTGAGATGCCCGCCAGCAGGCCACCGACCTCTTTGCCGAGGCCGACGAAGTCGCCGATCGCTGCGAACAGGGCCGCCTGGGCCACGGCAAAGATCACCAGCAGCTCCGGCGTCCGCGCCAGCCGCTCGGTCAGCGGCGTGGCGACATGGCGCACGAACAGCATCACCAACGCCACCAGCCCCAGGCCCGAGGCCAGCACGCTGAGCATGTCGCCGCCGCCGTGGCCTTCGGCGGTGCCGATGCCGATCGCGGACAGCACGATCATCGCCAGCACCACCACTAGGTCCTGCACGATCAGGAAGCCGAGCGCGATCTGGCCGTGCAGCGCGTCGATCTCGCGTTTGTCCGAGAGCAGCTTGACGACGATGATCGTCGAGGAAAAGGTCAGCGCTACCGCCACATACAGGCTGGTGACCGGCGTCAGGCCGAGGCCGAGCCCGATCAGATAACCAAAGAACGAGGTGAAGGCTACCTGACCCAGCCCGGTCAGGAGCGCCACCGGCCCCAGAGAGCGGATCAGCTTCACATCGAGCTTGATCCCGACCAGAAACAACAGCACCGCGATACCGAGTTCCGCGAGCAGGCCGATCTGGTCGTTGGAGCGCACCACGTCCAGGCCCGAGGGGCCAGCAAGCAGCCCGACAGCGATGAAACTGACGACCAGCGGCTGGCGCAGTGTGGTACCCAACAGCCCGACACCTGCAGCCAGCACCAGCAGCACGGCGATCTCGCCGAAGGCAGTGTGGATGATGTTTTCCATGGGGCCTCCTGGCTTGGGAAACCGTGCTCCTCTGGCAGGAGGCACTGTATGTCGCTTGCGTTGATTTTTGTGTGATCATCAGGGTATGCGGCCAGATTACCAGCGGTGAACCCGAAGCCGCTGGCGATTGGGGACAACCGCCAACCGGAGCCCCGTTCTCGGTACAGTGACAGGGAAGTGTCCGTCAGTGGAGAGCTGGGGAATTGCTCGAGCGTCGCCGTGACGGGGGCTTGGGCGTCAGTGGATTGACCGCCGGGGCCCGCAAAACTCCCTACACCGGTTTACAGGAGGGCTAAGCATGCCGGCACCGCTGAAACTCATGGTCGCAACGGATTTCTCGGAACGGTCCGACCGTGCCCTGCGGCGTGCAACGTTGATTGCCCGGGAGGTTGAAGCCGAGTTGTCCTTGATCCATGTGGTTGATGAAGATCAACCTCGCCGGATCGTTGAGGCCGAGCGGAACAATGCCTTGGCCATATTACACGAGCAGGTCTCGACCCTGCGCGAGATGGACGGCGTCTCCTGTATGAGTCGCGTTGTAATCGGAACCGTTTTCGGCGGTATCGTCCAAGCGACGCGCGAGGAGTCACCCGCTGTGCTGATCATCGGTCCCCACCGCCGACAGGAGTTGCGGGATCTGTTCATGGGCACCACCGCCGAACGAACGATCCGCGAGGTTTCCTGCCCGGTTCTGATGACCAATGGCCCGCCGGTTGCGCCTTACCGAAAATGCGTGCTAACCACAGACTGCTCGGACGGTTCGCGGCGGGCGCTCGGTGCGGCTGATTCACTCGGCATCGCCCCGGGCGCAATTTCCTCCTTGATGTACGTCTTCGACGCGCCGGTGTTGCGGCTAGCCATGAGCTATACGTTATCTGAGCATGAAAAAACGGATTATCTTGACGATGAACGCAGGGAAGCAATGCGCCATTTGGTCGAATTCGCTGCAAAACTATCGATCAAACAACCCACTCTCATTGTGCGGCAAGACAAATCCACCCCGGCGTCGGAGATCCTGGCAGCCGCAGAGGAGCAGTCCTCGGATCTGATCGTGGTCGGTACGCGCGGCGCCAGCGGGTTTACTCGGCTTCTCTTGGGCAGCGTGGCCGAGGAAGTTCTGCGCCGCGCCCGCTGTGATGTGTTGGCGGTGCCACCGGGAAGCCTTGGATGAGTCTCGATGGCTCCGGATGTGGCGCTGCCCATTCTGTCAACTGTAAAGTATCGCTGATCACGCGCTGCGGTGTGGAGGAAAGTCGGGTGCCGACCTGAACGGATAAACCTCCGCGTTGGCCAAACCCATTCATGGGCCGGTTGCAGTAGCGCTGCTGGCCTACAGCGTGTCTGGCTCACGGAAGAAAGCGTTGTCCGCGGTGCCCCAGTAACCCGACGCTGCCGACCCGGAACGCGCAGACACGACCTTGACCACACCTCGTGGCTGATTGCTCGGCGGCGCCCTAAAACCAAAGGTGCAGGCGAAATCCTCATTCAATCAAGTGAAGTTGTGGATTTCCGAGACAGAACGCTAGACCTGCCGGTTATCAGCCCTTCATGGCTCAGCTGCAGTGAAGGGGATCGATCCCGTTTCGCGCCGTGTGCCGCGCCGCATGCGTATCGGTTGCAAGCCGTCTCGCGCACGCAGACGCCATAGCGGGTTTTGGCGGCTCGGATCGGTAAATGGCATCATGCCCGCTTTTGCTTTGGGGGAAGAGGCAAGGATGCCAGCGCCAGATACGATGCGATCGAACAATGGGCACGAAACCTCAAGCAAGGGCCGCGTGCTGTTCGCCAGCCTGGTCGGCACGACCATCGAATTCTTCGATTTCTATATCTATGCCACGGCCGCGGTGCTGGTTTTCCCCGCACTGTTCTTTCCAGGCGGCGATCCCACCACCGGCATGCTGCAATCGCTGGCGACCTTCGCCATTGCGTTCTTCGCCCGGCCGGTGGGTTCGGCGCTGTTTGGCCACTTCGGCGATCGCGTCGGCCGCAAGGCCACGCTGGTGGCAGCACTGCTGACGATGGGCCTGTCGACGCTGCTGATCGGTCTATTGCCTACCTACGCCCAGATCGGTGTCGCGGCTCCGGCGCTGCTGGCGCTGTGCCGGTTCGGACAGGGGCTGGGTCTGGGCGGCGAATGGGGCGGCGCCGTGCTGCTCGCCACCGAAAACGCACCACCCGGCCGCCGGGCCTGGTACGGCATGTTTCCACAACTGGGCGCGCCGATCGGGTTCATTCTCTCGGGCGGATCGTTTCTGCTGCTGACGCACTATCTCGACGAGGCCGCATTTTTCGCCTGGGGCTGGCGGGTCCCGTTTCTGGCCAGCAGCGTGCTCGTGGCGGTGGGGCTCTGGGTGCGACTGAATCTCGAGGAAACGCCGGTGTTTCGGCAAGCGCTGGCAGCCGAGACGCGCGAGCGCCTGCCGATTCTCACCGTCCTGCGGACCCATCCGGGCGCGCTGTTGCGCGGGACGGTTCTGGGCCTGTGCACCTTTGTGCTGTTCTACCTGATGACGGTGTTCACGCTGACCTGGGGCACCACCGCGCTGGGCTATTCGCGCGAGCGCTTCCTGTTGATCCAGTTGTTTGGCGTGTTGTTCTTTGGCTTGACCATTCCGCTGGCGGCCCATCTGGCGGACCAACGGGGCAGGCGCTGGATCATGCTGGCCGCCAGCGGCGGCATCGCGCTGTTCGGCTTCGGTTTCGCGCCGCTTTTCGGGGCCGGCAGCGAGGGGGCCATCCTGTTGTTCATGGCACTGGGACTGGGCTTGATGGGGCTCACCTACGGCCCGCTCGGCACCTTGCTGAGCGAGCAGTTTCCCACCGCCGTGCGATACACCGGTGCTTCCCTCGCCTTCAACCTGGCCGGGATCTTCGGCGCCTCCCTGGCGCCTTATATCGCCACCTGGCTGGCCACGCGGCATGGCCTGCACACGGTGGGCTGGTATCTGTCCGCGGCGGCGCTGCTCACTGCGCTGGCGGTGTGGCAGACGCGCGAAAGCAAGGCTGAAGCCCTGTAGACCGGTGGTTTCATTCCGCTTTTGTCGGCCGGAGATGGCGCACGAGGCACGCTCCATGATAGGAAGGATGAATGCCAAACGCTGTCCGTCCACCCCACCGCCTATTCGCCGTTCTCAATCCGGTCGGGGGGCATTGCGACCCGGTCGCCGTCCGGGCGGGCTTGCAGGCGCACTGCGCGCGCAGCGGCCAGCGCTGCACGATTTACGAGACCACCGGGGCTGAGAACGAGGATGTCCCGGCGCGGGTGCGCGAAGCGGTGGCCGACGGCGCCGAACTGGTGATTGCGATCGGCGGTGACGGGACGGTTTCGCAGGTCGCCCAAGGGCTCTCCGGCGGGCCCATTCCGCTGGCCGTGATTCCGGTCGGAACGGCGAATGTGTTCGCCCGTGTCATGGGCATTCCGCTGGAACTGGAGGCTGCCTGTGCCCTGCTATCGGCCTTTGCGGTGCGCAGAGTCGACGCCATGGAATCGGACGGCTGGCTCTATGTGTTGCATCTGGGCGCGGGCCTGTCTTCGCTCATGATCCGCGACACCGATCGCGCCGCCAAGCGGCGCTTCGGCCGACTGGCTTATGTGTGGACCGCTGTGCGTACCTTGAGCGGGCTGCAGCCACATCGCTTCGAGATCGTGGTCGACGGATCGCGCCACCGTCTGCGTGCCAAGCAGGTCTTCATCGCCAACGGCGGATATTGGGGCACCGAGGCCATCCGTCTGGGGCCGGATATCGCACCGGACGACGGCGTGATCGATCTGTGCATTCTGAATGGCCGTACCGTGATCGATTTCGCCGGCATCGGCTGGGATTTTCTCTGGGGCCGGCATCGGCGCAATCGCAAGGTTCGCTATCTCCGGGCGCAGCGCGCCATTACCCTCGACAGCCGGCCTCGCCTGCCGGTTCAGGGCGATGGCGAAATCGTCGGCCGGACACCGATCGAACTGTGCATCCGGCCGGCGGCGGTGGCCGTCGCCGTGCCTGACGGCGTGGAGACGGCCTAAGCTGCGCGGCGCTCAGAGCGCTGGCGCGCGCGCTTCCAGCCGCGGTGGATTGTCCATGTTGCGGATGAACTGTTCCGGTCCCGCCGAGCCGACAGTGGCCGGAAACCACAGCACGGCCGTCAGGTCGATATCGAGCTTGCCGACCGGAAGCTTGGTGACCTGAAATCCGAAGCGCGGCAACGCGTGCGGGAAGGTCTCGTAGTCGTAGGACTGCTTTGGCTTAGCAGAGTCGACATAGGTGCCCCGGCCTTCGACTGGCCAATCCGGTGGAATGTCGAACTGCATCACCACATCCCATCCGCGGCCGCTTTCCAGCCAGAGCCATGTGGCGTCGGGGATGCGGATGTCGAGCTGCTCTTCCGCGGCGCTGACCTGGCCGTCGACGGCATGATACTGACCACTGGGGTTGATGGCCGCGGCAAACCGCCCGCCTCGCATGTCGTTCATGTCGAGCCCGATGTCGATGACCGGCTTGTTGAGCACGCGGGTCAGGATCTCGCCGCCCGGAATATGCAGTTTCACCGGCAGCGAAATGCCTTGGTCGTAGACGGTCATGTCCGTCAGGATGCGGAACACCGGGATGCCGGCCACCACCACCCAGATCTTGAGCTTGAGCACTTCGCGCACCGGGCCATGCTTGACGCCGGCCAGCTCGGCCTTGAGGTTTTCGATGTCGACCGTCACTCGCGGCCAGGGCACCACGACCCCGGTGGCGATTTCCAGAATCAGCGTGTCCAGAACGCGATGTTCCGGCGTGGGGCCCGCGTTGGCCCGAAAATCCTCGAACTTGAGGATGTTTCTCGGATTGTTTCGGAAATTGAAGAACGTGGCGTCGAGCGTCCATTTCTCCTGATCGTATTGCACGTAGTCGCTCGGATCACGCCGCTGTGAGTCTTCGGCGACATAGGCATGGCGCGTTTTTCCGTTGTAGCGAAAGGTCAGCTCCTGGACGATTCGCCCGTCGTCGAGGCGATGGGCGGCCGGGTCGAGCCGCTCGCTGCCCGTATCGCGATACATGAAAACCAGTTCATCTTCGCCGTCGAAGACCCCCTCCGCCCCCTGAATGGATCCGGAAACGCCCGGGGCGTAGACCCAGCCGTCCGTGTCGCGTTCGTCGATCTGAAATGGGATCGGCACCAGCTGACCGGATCGCACCGCCAGCACGGACAGCGTTTCAATGCGCTTTCCCGCCAGCTGCGGGCTCTGGCTGGCTTTGACAGTGGGCGCGTAGACCCAAGTGTAATGGTCCAGGTCCAGCGCCTGGACCATTTGGTCCCACTGCGTCGTGCTCAGCCGGAACGACAGCGTCCGGTCCTGTGCCAACAGGCTGGGTTCGGCTTTCAGACGCATGATGAACTGATCGAATTGCGCGCCCTTCAGGCTGTCGTACGCTGCGGGCGCGGCGCTCCAGCCTGTACCGGCCCACGCCAACAGGACTGCCAGAACCCATCGACGGACATACGATTCCTTGTGACCCATAACTGTCTCCTCCTGAACTTCTTATGGGCGGCCGCCAAGGATGGCCGCAGGGGCTACTACCCCTAGGAGATTCAAGCGCATACGCAGCGGAACGCAACTTCAGATCGGTTCGAGTACGTCAACAAGTCGGGTCATTGCAGGATGGTGTACTCAAATCGCAGATCCTCCGTGAGCCATCGCGATTCGACAATTTCGTCCGGGTGTACCAGCAGGTACTTTCACGTCGTCGTGCCGACGTTCAAAGCGTGATCGGATGGGTTCCCGCGCCAGCGCACGGCAGCAGCAGCCGTAGCCTGCACTTCTTGCGTCTGGATGTCTGATCGCGCCTAGGATTCCACCGTGAAGATCGTGGCATCGGTTTTGGCCAAGAAGTCCGGAACGTACTTGGGCTGCTCGGTGCCGAGCTTGTCGTACATCTGGAGCTACACCTTCGCGGGCTTGAATCACTTTGTCGCGTCGCACTCCAGGATGATGGGACGCACCGCTCGGTGTCCGAGTCGAACGCTGCAGGGGATATGGGTGCGCGCGAATTTGCCGAACAGCATTTACTGGATGCGACTGGGACCAAGCACGGTGTCCCGGAAATGGCGGGCCGCCTGGCCTGCCGTGGCGGTGCCGGTGCATGGCTTGAGTTCGGTGAAGCCGAGACTGGCCTGCGCCTCGTGCTCGGTCACCTCCTCCCAGAAGTGAGTCATCTTCTGCGCGTGGATTTCCCGTGTGATCAGGCGAAACTGCGGGACAAACGGCCGCTTTTGAATAACGCTCTAGTAAACAATGCGCTCACCTCGACCTTCTGCCGGAGCAGCGCCTCCAACTGCTTGATCAGCTTGTTGCGCTGGGCTTTGATGTCATCCAGCCGGGTGAACAGTTCACATGGCAGCTTGCTGCGCTTGCCTTCTAGTTCACGCTGGCGCTTCTAGTGTGCCGGCTTCTTTATCCAGCGTGGGCGAGGTCGTCGCCGTGCGGCGACCCTCCCTTGATATCGGCGGTCGATCGCTTTGATTTCCTGCTCACGGCCCAGGTTCAGGTCGTCCCCCCAGGCATCGAGCTTTCGCACTTCCTGCTCGAAATTACCGAGTTTGCATGGAGGGATCTCACGCAGCAGTTCGTTGGAAGGCTTGTCAGTGCCCCGAGGGGAACGGTCGGACCTGCGTTGAGGCGCGAGGCCCCGGCGCTGGGCCGGGGGTATCGGGAGCAGGGGCGTGATTTTACTCTTCGGCTGGGGACGCTTGGCGCTCGACCTGGCTGACATCCCGCACGGCGCCGAAGGCGGCGGAGGTGGTCATGGCGGCGTAGGCGCGCAGCGCTGCGGACACCCGGCGCGCTCGCGGGGTGGCGGGCTTCCACGCGTCCGCACCCCGATCCGCCATCGCGGCGCGGCGCCGCGCCAGTTCGTCCTCGGCGACGCGTAGGTGGATCCTTCGTGCGGGGATGTCGATGTCGATGAGATCACCTTCCTCGACCAGGCCGATCGTGCCGCCCTCGGCTGCCTCGGGCGAGGCGTGGCCGATGGACAATCCTGAGGTGCCGCCGGAAAAACGCCCGTCGGTGACCAGGGCGCAGAGCTTGCCGAGGCCCTTGGATTTCAGATAGCTGGTGGGGTAGAGCATTTCCTGCATGCCCGGGCCGCCGCGCGGGCCTTCATAGCGGATCACCACGACGTCGCCGGGGCCGATGCGGTCGCCGAGGATGGCATCCACGGCCGCATCCTGCGATTCGAACACGCGCGCCGGGCCGGAGAACTTGAGGATATGCTCGTCCACGCCCGCAGTCTTGACGATGCAGCCGTCCTTGGCGAGGTTGCCGTAGAGCACGGCCAGGCCCCCGTCCTGCGAATAGGCGTGCGCGATGTCGCGAATGCAGCCGCCGGCGCGGTCCAGATCGAGTTCGGCGAAGCGGCGCTCCTGCGAGAAGGCGACCTGGGTCGGCACGCCGCCGGGCGCGGCGCGGAAGTAATGGTGAACCGCGTCATCCTGCGTGCGGCGGATGTCCCATTCGTCGATCTGCGCGCCGAGGCTCGCGTGCAGCACGGTTGGCACATCGCGATGGATCAGCCCGCCGCGCTCCAGTTCCCCGAGGATGGCCATCACGCCGCCGGCGCGGTGCACGTCTTCCATGTGATAGATCTGGATGGATGGCGCGACCTTGGCCAGATGCGGCACGTGGCGTGACATGCGGTCGATGTCGGCCATGGTGAAATCGACGCCGGCCTCGAAGGCGGCGGCCAGCAGGTGCAGCACGGTGTTGGTCGACCCCCCCATGGCGATGTCCAGGGCGATGGCGTTCTCGAAGGCGGCAAAGGTCGCGATGTTGCGCGGCAGCACGGCGGCATCGTTGTCTTCGTAGTAGCGCCGGGTGTTGGCGACGATCAGCCGCGCTGCGCGCCGGAACAGTCCTTCGCGATCGGCATGGGTGGCGAGCAGGGAGCCATTGCCCGGCAGCGACAGGCCCAGTGCTTCGGTGAGGCAGTTCATGGAGTTGGCGGTGAACATGCCCGAGCACGAGCCGCAGGTCGGACAGGCGGAGCGCTCGAGCTGCCCCACGCGTTCGTCACTGACCTTGGCATCGGCCGCCGACACCATCGCATCGACCAGGTCGAGCTTGTGCGTCTGATCGTCCCAGATCACCTTGCCGGCTTCCATGGGACCGCCGGAGACGAAAACGGTGGGGATGTTCAGGCGCAGCGCCGCCATGAGCATGCCGGGGGTGATCTTGTCGCAGTTGGAGATGCACACCAGGGCGTCGGCGCAATGCGCGTTCACCATGTATTCGACCGAGTCGGCGATGAGGTCGCGCGAGGGCAGCGAATAGAGCATGCCGTCGTGGCCCATGGCGATGCCGTCGTCCACCGCGATGGTGTTGAATTCCTTGGCCACGGCGCCGGCGGCCTCGATCTCGCGCGCGACGAGCTGACCCATGTCCTTCAGGTGCACATGGCCGGGGACGAACTGGGTGAAGGAATTGGCGACCGCGATGATAGGCTTGGCGAAATCGCCGTCCTTCATGCCGGTGGCGCGCCACAGGGCGCGGGCGCCGGCCATGTTGCGGCCGCGGGTGGTGGTCCAGGAACGATAGTCAGGCATGGCGGTCACTCGCACGTCGATCGTGAGCCGATCATTGTACCCCTGCCGGCGTCCTTAAAAAGATGGGCGAATCGGCCGCGGCATCCCTGCCGCCAGGCTACCGATGGTGACCAGGCTGAGCACGATGGCTGCTCCGGCTGGGAGATCAAACAACGCTGAAGCCAGCAACCCCAAGCCATAGCCCGCCGCGCCGATTGCATAGCCGCGCGCCAACCCGCCGCTGGACGCCAGCGCGGGTACGATCAGGCTGGCGAACACCAGATAGACGCCCACCACCTGCACCGAGGCGGTCACGGTGAGGGCGAACAGCAGATAGAAGCCGAGCGGCGAATGCCTCAGGCGCAGCCCGAACCAGGCCGCCAGCACAGTGGCGGTCACCAGTGCCAACGGTCCCAGGTCGCCCCAGGTGGTCCACAGGATCTGCCCGACCAGCAGTTCCTGCAGGTGCTCGCCGGCGTGCGGATCGTGGCTCATGATTACGATGGCAGCGCAGGCGGCGGTGACGAAGGCGACACCGATCAGCGCTTCCAGACGCTGCGGGGCGCGCCGTTCCAGCGCGCGCAACAACAGTGCACCACCCAGTGCCGCAGTCACCGCACTGACCTGCATCCGCCAGTTGCCGACCTCGAAACCGAGCGCGCTGGCGATGACAATGCCGAGCCCAGCGAACTGCGCGATCGCCAGATCGATGAAGATGATGCCCCGCCGCAGCACCTCCCCGCCCAGCAGCACGTGGCTCGCCAGCACCAGCAAGCCGGCCGCGAAGGCCGGCAGCAGGAGGCCCACATCAATCGCAACGAAATTCATGGCATGGCATTCAGCAGGCGCGTTAGGGTCACGTCGAACAGCCCGAACAGGTCATCCGTGCCCGGTGCCCCGCCGACGGTGAAGGGCAGCTCTACGGCTGGAATGCCGGCTTTCTGCGAGAGCCATTCGGACGGCTTCGTGGGCTGATAGGCGGCGCGCAGAATGGTCCGCGCGGGACGGATCGCCAGCGAGTCGAGCAGCTTGGCGAGATGGGTGGCGGAGGGTTCCATGCCAGGTTTGGGTTCGAGATCACCCACCACGGCCAGCCCTAGCCAATCGGCCAGATAGCTGAAATTTTTGTGGTGCACCATTACTGGTACGCCTCGGAGGCTTGCGCCCTGTGTCTCCCAGCGGGTGATTGCTGCCTGCCAGCGTATCTGGAAATCCGTGTTGTGCTGGGCATAGCGTGCCGCGTTGGCGGGGTCGAGCTGTGCTAGGCGTTGGGCGAGCGCTTGGGCGATCGTCGCGATGCGATGGGGGTCCAGATGCACGTGCGGATTGCCGGCAGCGTGAATGTCCCCCTGGGCGCGGTCGAGTCGGGTCGGCCGCTCCAGCAGCGGCACCTGCGCACTTGCCTCGAAGTAGCCCGGCTGGCCGGGCTGAATCGCCCCGTTTCCGGTTTGGCGCTGCATCAGCGGCAACCAGCCGATTTCCAGCTCGGCGCCAGTGCAGACTACCAGATCCGCGCGCCGTGCCTTGGCCAGCAACGAGGGCCGTGCCTCGATGCGGTGTGGGTCCTGAAGGGCGGTGGTGGCCGAGTCGACCTCGGCCAGATCGCCGGCCAGTTCACGCGTCAGCGCCGCCCACTCGGGCTCGCAGGCCAGCACGCGCAGCGCCGCCTGAGCAGAAGGCATTGCCAATAGTGCAAGGAAGAGAATGCTAAAACGGAGTTTCATCGCAAACACCTCAGAACTGGTGGGCGCCGTGCGGGCCGAGGCTCATGATGTATTGCAGGATGAACTGATCATCCGGCTCACCCACCTGCATCTCGTCGCGGTTGTACTGCAGGCGAAAACGCGAAAACTCCGAAGGGGAGTAGTCGGCCATCAGGCTCCAGCGTTCGGGATTCAGATCGGCGAATTCCAGGCTGGCGGCGTTCATCCCGAGCTCGGTGGTGCCGCTGGTGAGCCGGCCGTAGCGTGTACCGACGCGCCAGCGGGGCATGAACTGGTAGATCGCCTGGGCGTACCAGCCGGACTGGTCGCTGTCATAGCCGTCGGTCAGGTCCAGGCAGGCACCGCCGTCGGCGCTGTTGTCAGGACAATTGAGATCGCCATTTTCCTTGCGCTGGAAATACTCGGCGGCGAACGTGAAGTTCCGCTCACGTGGGTTGCCGTTCGGTGCCCATTTCCAGACCATATCGGCCAGCCAGGTTTCGGAATCACCCGAGAACAGCGTCAGTGCCTCGACATCGTTCAGATCATCGACCCAGCCTTCGCGCTCGCTCGGCTCTGCACTCAGGTAGGACAGGCCAGCGCGCCAGCTGTGCGATACCCCAACATCGCCGCCAAGATGGGCGAACGCGGCCCAGCTGCTGGCACCGTTCTTGTCTGCACCGGCATCCGAGCCGGGAAAGAACTGTCCCTTGGCGACTTCCGCGCCCAGCTCCAGGAACAGTTCGGTCGGTGCCAGCCAGCGCATCTGCAGGCCGTCCTGAATCAGGTGCTCGCCGAACAGCGCCTCGTAAACCAGATTATTGTCCGCGAAGTCCCAGGCGTGCGGATGTTTTTCGTTCTGGTAGCCGATGCCGGACAGGAAACGCCCACCCTTGACGGTGAGGCCGTGACCCAGCTGCAGGCTCTGGAACCACGCTTCCTCGATCTCCGTTTCCTCGTCGACGAAGGCCAGATTCAGATAACCCCGAAGGTAGGGGTCGATATTGGCACTCATGACCAGCTCGGTGTGGTCCAGGGTGAAACCGCGCTCGGTATGCGCGTGTTCGCCTGCCGGCAGGAAGCCCGAAATCGGCCGCTCGCCGCCGGCGCGATCGATATAGGCGCCCTGCAGGATCAGCGAGATATCGGGGTTGAAGGCGCTTGTTAGCGGCGCCGGTGAGGGCGTCATCGGCGCAGTCGGCTCGACCTTGGCGGCAGTCGTCTGTGCCGTCACCTGGGCTTGGTCGGCTTGTGCCTCGGCCGCCTGGACGCGTTCTTCGAGCGTCTTCAGCTGCGCTTCGTAATCGGCCTGCAAGGCTTTGAATTTCTCATCGAATTCGGCACGCAGTGCATCGAGTTCGGCTTGCGGCGCAGCCAGCGCCGGTGCGGCGAAGGCGCACAGTGCCGCCGCAAGGTATACGTCACGCTTGGACATGGAAATACTCCCGTGAACGTCCCCAGTCGGGAACGGTTCGTGAGACGGCAGCTGTTGATGGCCGCCGCGCTGGTACTCAGAGGTTCACGAGACTGGGCGGGGAGCGCGCGCGGGTGGTGACGGATGGCGTCGGGATCTTGCCGGACGGCTCCGGTGGAGGAATGCGGAGACTTGGGATCCTCGCCAGCTTGAGCGGGGTGAGCGCAAGCAGTCCGCCGCCGAGGGTGCCATAGGCGGTGCAGGCCTTGCAGGCACCGGCATCGGGCAGGCCGGCCGGCTCGTGATGCTCATGGCGCACGACATGTTCCAGCGCGTGCCGAAGCGCGCCCTGCTGCGCCAGCGGGAGCAGCAGAGCCAGGACGAGACCCAGCCAAGCCCAGCCACGGATCGATCGCGACAGCTGGCTCGGGAACAGGTCGGCAGCGGAATGGACAATCACGGGGGCTGGACTCTCTAGACGGACGGATCTGTGCCGATGCGGCGCCAGCAGCTTAGCCATGCGGCGCCATAGATGCAACATTGTTTCACTTCTGATCCGTCCGTCTGGCCTAGAATTTCACCGCTTCGACTGCTTTTGCTGCGGGCTTGCGGTTGGTTGAAGGCAGCCTAGACTCAGCTGGCCAGCGGTCGCTGGCGCATACAACAAACAACATACAAGGGGAATAGAAGCCATGTCGTTGAGAACATTCCGATGGTGGGTGGCGGTTGCCAGCCTTTCCTGCATGCCGGCCTGGGTGGGGGCCTGTGACCTTCCGGAAGGCATCGCGCCGGGCCCGGCCGTGGACGCGCAAATACTGGACGGCTTTTATCTGGGGGGCGATATCTGTCTCTACGACCCTATATCGGTCAGCGCGGAGCGAGTGCCGCGCTTTCGCGGTTCCCGCACGGCGCCGGACGCGCCGACGCTGTATTACGTCAACGGCGCCAACGGATCGCCGGTGATCACGGCCGTCAACGTGGCCGTTCTGGCGGAGATCAGCCAGATCGCGATCCTCGGGATTTTCTATGCCGGCAACGGTGCCGGTGTGGCGATCGATGCCTTCCCCGCCGTCTCGTCCGGCCCGGCGGTCGCGACGCTGGAACAGGTGATCGCGGATCATTTGACGCGCCAGGAGCCGGTGCATATCCGGGGTGGCAGCGCCGGTACGGTGGTGATCAGCGAAGCCATTCATGGGACGCGCAACCGTCTCGCCAGGGAAGCGCGATTGCGGGGCGATTGGGCGGCGCCGCTCGACTTGTTGCGGGTGGAAACCCATGGTTCAGTGGCACGGGATTTTCCCGACGGTCCGCGCTACATCCACTACGATGCCAAGCCGGATCCGGTCCCCAAGGTCGGTGTTGCCGGGCCCGTGGCTCATCCTGGCGCACGAGCGCTCATCGCGCGTTTCGGTCCCGATCAATCCTGGGTGACGCGCGGTCAGGCGGTGGTGTCGTTGGCGCAATCCGTACGGACACTGGAGGTGGGATCGTCCGCTATGGCCGACGATGCGGCGCTTCTGAGCGTCCTGAATGCCCAAGGCCTGGGTGTGGACGAGCCCTTCCAAACTCAGAATTTCATCGCCGGGATGGGTCTCGCCGCGTTGACTCCCGTGCGCGGCAGGGTGGGGGCGGTGCCTGACGCGCTGAAAGGGGCCCTGGCCTTCCTGTCCAACGCCTTTCTGGCGGTGCATGGCGCCCAGACCTACGATCCCTATCGCCGGCCTTTCGATGTGTTGTATGCCACTGGGCTGACCGAATCGCGTCGGGTCCGTCACATTGACCTGCAAACGCCCCCGCCCGTGATGGAAGGGCTGTAACCAACCTGTTCCGCCGCCCTTGATTGGATTCCTCCTTGCCGGGGTCCGTGTACCGGCCCGCGGGATGCGCCGGCCGGTGGCCCATAGCCGTTCGTCGGAAAGTCTTTGACCTGTCGCTCAATGGCGACTAAAAAGCGCTCGGCTTTAGGGACAGCAATCGCGTCATCGGGCGGGAAATCAATGGGACGGTATCTAAAAATGTGGACATCGGCAGTCCGTCACGCCGTGCTGGCGACGACGTTGTTGTGGGCTGGCGTGGCGGGCGCCTGCCAAGGTTTGGCGGGCACTCCGCTGGATGGCGTGCTCGATCTGGCTGCCAAGGATGGATTTTTCATCGGCGGTGACCGGTGTTTCTATGATCCAGCATTGACCCGTGCGGACGATGTTCCGGTGTTCCGAGGCACACTCAATCCATTCAACGACAAGCGCCTGTTCTATGTAAATGGCGCCAATGGTAATCCCGGGCGCATTGCCAATGTCCTTGAATCCTTGGCAAAGCGAAGCAACATCTCGACGATTGGCCTTTTCTATTATTCCGGCGATACCCGTGAGCTGGCCGAAGGGCTGTTGCCCGGAACGTCGCAAGGCGCCGCTGTGGATACGCTGCAGCAGCTGATCCAGCAGGCGATCGATCGCGGCGAACCGATTCATATCCGCGCCGGAAGCGCCGGAACCTTTGTCGTCGGAGAAGCCGTGCGACGGATGCATGCGCTGCTGAGCCAGCGGCGCTTCCGTCCGGGCAAGGGACTGGAGCAACTCGATCTGGTGCGCATCGAAACGACCGGTTCGGCCAATCACAATTTCCCGAATGGACCGCGCTACATCCATTACATCAATCGGCTCGATCCGGTCGCGGCGCCGTTGGCATTGCGGGGACCGGCGTCGCAACCGGGTGCGCGGGCGGTGCTCGCCCTCTTTACCGACAAGGCGCCTGACGGAAGCATCTTCGAGCCCGATGCCTCTCCGGCGCAGGCCCGTTTTTTGAGTGTTCACGGTCCGGAGATCTATGACGGCTACCGTCGGCCTTTCGAGCGGCTGTTCAGCATCGGGCTCGACCGCCCCGAGTTTGGTTATCTGCCCCGGCGCATCAATCTGAAAAGCATTGATCTGCCTTTTGAAGGGATCTGATCGGGCATTTCACCGGACGGTGCGGTCGCTCGCCAGGAGACGGGCATAGAACGCGGCCTCCGCAGTGAGACAGGCGATGACGGTTTCGGCGCGGCGAAAACCGTGGCCCTCGCCGGCGAACTCGTGGTAGACGGCCTCAACGCCGTTATCGCGCAGGGCACAGACCATTGCGCGGCATTGGGCGGGTGGTACCACGCGATCCTCGAGGCCCTGGAAGAAAATTACCGGCGCTTTGATCTTTCCGGCGTGGTACTGCGGTGAGCGCGCCCGATAAACCGGCTCGGCATCGGGCCAGGGTCCCACCAGGCTGTCGAGATACCGTGCCTCGAACTTGTGCGTGTCGTGCGCCAGCGCCGCCAGATCGCCGATGCCGTAATAGCATCCGCCGGCGGCGAAGCGGTCATGGAACGCCAATGCGCCGAGAACGGTCAGACCGCCGGCACTGCTCCCGGTGATCACACAGCGCCGGCCGTCCACCCTTCCCGTCGAAACGAGGAAGTCGGCGCCCGCGACGCAGTCGGCAACATCCGCCTCGCCCCATCGGCCATCAAGGGCTTTGCGGTAGGCCTGTCCGTAGCCGGTACTGCCGCGATAGTCCACGTCCAGGACGGCGTAGCCGCGGCTGGTCCAGAACTGGGTCCGGGGCTCGAGCGCGGTGACGGCGCGACTGGTGGGCCCGCCGTGGCCGCGCACCAACAAGGGCGGGCGGTTCCCGGCGCTCGGGCTGCCGGGGGGCGGCGGGTAGTAATGTCCGAAGGCTTCGCCCTCGCCGCTCGGGAAGGCCAGCCATTGTGGCCGGGAGACCGGGATTCCGGGCGGCAATGCCGGCGCGCTCGAACAGGCGGTGGCGCTCGCCGGATCGAGGCTGATTCGGATCACTTCCGGTCGACGATCCGGGGCCGCTGCGACGCACGCAAGCCGGTCGCCCATCCCGCTCAGACTGGCGTATTCGGTCCAGGGCAGATCAAGTGGCGTGGCCGCCGCGGTGGCAGGATCGAGCAGCAGCAACTGGCGTTGCCCCTGCTGGGTGGCGATCCAGGCCACCCGACCATCCTCCAGAATCGCCAGCTGGCGCATGTTGGCTTGCCAGCGTGGGAATCCGCATTCAATCGGTCTGGTCCACAGGTTGTGCAGCGCGCCGTCGTGCCAGCGCAGCGGATTCCACCAGCCGTTCACCTCACCGAGCAGGACGACGTCGCCCTGGGTGTCGAACTCGGCCTGGCAGATGCTCCGGTCCGGACCGCCGGCAATCTGTCGCACCTGGCGCGGCATGCCGTCCACCAGGTCGGCGCGGTAGAGCGCCGCGCTTTCCCAAGGCATGTGCGGCATGTCCCAAGCGATGAAGATCAGGGTGTGTCCATCGGCGCTCACGCGTGGATTGGCATAGAAGTCCGCGCCGCTCGCCAGCGTCTCCAGGCCATGGCGGCCCAGCGCAACGATGCTGAGCCGGCCATCGACCTGTTCACGCACGGCCAGCAGTCGATGATGCGCGGCGTCCCATTGCAGGTCGCCGAAGCGATCCGTTCCGGCCTGCCAGACTCGTTGTGCGCGGCCGGCGTCGGATGGGTCGATCCGGTAGAGATCCTGCCCGGGGTCGTTGACAAACCAGAGCGCACCGCCGCCGAGGGTGAACGCGCCGCCGCCGTATTCCAGGAGCCGGCTGCGGGCACTGAACGGTGCCGGAAGGCATTCGGCCGCTGCGGCGCCTGTAGCCGCGGACATCACGGTGGTGCGGCCACTCTGGTGCGGGCGGGATTCGCTCCAGAAGAGGCGATCGCCGAGCCATCCGACCTGATCCGGCGTGCAACCGGCCCGGGCGACATCCTCGGGCATCCAGACGCGAGGCGTTTCGGTCATGCGTTCACCTGCACGGGTTGGCCGTCGACATCAAAGGTCCAATCGGATTCACCACTGGGCTGGCCGGCCGCGTCGAAACGCCGTTCGATCAACCGCAGCGGTGCCGCCGTCTCGGCGAGCACGACCGTGGAACAGCGTGTGCCGTACTGGGAATGGCGGATGAAGGCGGGCGACAGCATCCGTTCCCAAGCCGAATCCAGGCCGGTGTGCGGCAGTTCGTTGTCGGGCGCGACCTGGTCGTCGGCAAGCAGCGCGAACAGCGCGTCGATCGAAGGTTCACCCTCGTCCAGCAGGTGCGCGATTCGCGTCTTGCCACGCCGCACCTTGGGCCATTCGGCCTCAAGGGTGCCGTTGCTGATGCCGTACAGTCCGGGTGGCAACGGCTGCAAGGATGGGGTGGTGCGATTACTGAGCAGCCATAGCCCTTGGTGATCTGCGGTCAGCAGATTGAAGCCGGGATAGGCCTCGATCCGGTCGAGCATCCCGGTCAGCACGGCATGCGTACTCTGAGGTGAGCGCAGTACCTCGCTCACCAGCGCGCCGCGGGAGGGAGCGCCTGCCTGTCGACGACGGTTGGGTTCGCGAAAATTGGTCAGCGCGCAAAACCGTCCGTGCGCGGAGATCCCCAGCCAGCTTCCGCCGCCTTGCAGATCGCGTCCGCCAATCACCCCAGTGGCATCGCGCCAAGGTCCGGCGGGCAAGGCTGGGCGTTGGTGGAACTCATCGCGGTTGGCAGCGACGATCAAGCAATGGCGGGCCTGAGGGCGCCAGGCGACAAAGAGGAGGCACATAAACGGATCGAACGCACTCGAAGGCTGATGAAGATGGTATCAGTGTATCGCGGGCAGAAGGGCGATGGCCCGATCCGCGGCATGCGTTATCATGAAAGGCTTTCGGGCAATCCTCATAGACCGGCAAGGCAACCATGGCGTCGACCGAATCCTCCTCTCCCTCTCCCCAGCATGTCGTGATCGTCGGTGCCGGTTTCGGCGGCTTGTATGCGGCCAAATCCTTGTCCAAGGATCGGTCTTTCCGCGTTACCGTCATCGACAAGCGCAATTACCATCTATTCCAGCCGTTGCTCTATCAGGTGGCCACCGGCAAGCTGGCGCCCAGCGACATCGCCACGCCCATTCGCCATGTGCTGCGTCGCCGACCCAATGTGCGTGTGGTCCAGGCCGCGGCGATCGATCTCGATCCAGCTGCCCGTCAGGTGATCCTCAACGGGGGAATCCGCATCGGCTATGACATCCTGATCGCAGCCACCGGCGTCAAGCACAGCTATTTCGGCAACGACGCCTGGCGCGAGGATGCACCGGGTCTCAAGACCATCGAACATGCCCTGGAGATGCGCCAGCGCATCTTCAGCGCCTTCGAGGCGGCCGAGCTCAGTGAAGATCCGGTCGAACAGGCGCGGCTGACCACCTTCGTCGTCGTGGGTGCCGGCCCCACCGGAGTGGAACTGGCCGGTGCCATCGGGGAACTGGCGCAGCACACGCTGAAGGATGAGTTTCATCATATCGACACGCGACGCAGTCGGATCATCCTGGCCGAAGGAGCAGCGCAGGTACTGCCGAGTTATCCGGCCGATCTGGCACGCGCTGCCCAAAACTCGTTGAAGAAGCTCGGAGTCGAGGTCATGACCCGCACGCTGGTGACCCACATCGACGAGACCGGGGTACGGTTGAAGGATGCGGACGGGCGCGAAGAGACCGTGGAAGCGGCAACCGTGCTCTGGGCGGCTGGCGTACGTGCTTCCCGGTTCGGGCAGGCCTTGGCCAATCGGGTGGCCTGCACATTGGATCGTGCGGGCAAGGTCCAGGTCAATGCCGACCTGTCACTCCCGGCGCATCCGGAGATTTTCGTGATCGGGGACCTGGCCCACTACGCCCCCGACGGCGCCACGCCGCTGCCCGGCGTCGCGCCGGCCGCAATGCAGGCGGGAGATTATGTGGCGCGTCTGCTCAAGGCCCGCCGGCGGGGGCGCTCGCTGCCGTCTTTCCGCTACCGGAACCAAGGCAGCATGGCGGTGATCGGGCGCCACGCCGCGGTGGGTGATTTGCGCTTCTTGCATGTGCGAGGCGTTTTCGCCTGGTACCTGTGGGTATTGGTGCACATGATGGGCTTGATCGAGTTTGGAAACCGGCTGGTCGTGATGACCCGGTGGGCCTGGAACTACCTGACCCGCAATAGCGGCTCGCGGCTCATTACCAGTGTGCCCGAGGCTCGCACCGATCATGCGGATCGCGCCCACCGATCCGGCAACTGAGTCGCCGGATTCACAGATCCTCGGGCAATTCCAGTTCCTTGATCTTGCGAGTCAGCGTGTTGCGCCCCCAGCCCAGCAGCCGTGCCGCTTCCTGGCGCCGGCCACCGGTATGGCTCAGCGCAGCACGGATCATGATGCGCTCGAAGTTGGGTGTTGCATGACCGAGCAGATCCTGTTCGCCGCCGGCGAGCTGTTGCTCGGCCCAACGCTTGAGGCCATCCTCCCAGCTGTGAACGGTTTCGGCGCTGCGGGCATCCTGGCGGGCCAGTTCCGGCGGCAGGTCTTCCATGTGCACTTCGCGCCCCGAGGCCATGACGGTCAGCCAGCGGCAAGTGTTTTCGATTTGGCGCACGTTGCCCGGCCAGTCGAGCCGGCACAGGTAGGCTTCCACGTTGGGCCGCAGGATCTTGACCTCCATGCCGAGCTCTTTGGCGGCCCGATTGAGGAAGTAACGCAGCAGCAAGGGGATGTCCTCGCGCCGCTCACGCAGCGGGGGCACATGCACCCGAATCACATTGAGGCGATGGAACAGATCCTCGCGAAACTGTCCGGTCTTGACCAGGTTTTCGAGGTTCTGATGCGTCGCTGCGATAATGCGCACATCGACGTGCAGCGGCACATGGCCGCCTACGCGATAGAACTGTCCGTCGGCGAGCACGCGCAGCAGCCGGGTCTGGAGTTCGGCGGGCATGTCGCCGATTTCATCGAGAAACAGCGTACCGCCGTCGGCCTGTTCGAAGCGGCCGCGCCGCAGGGCCTGGGCGCCGGTGAAAGCGCCCCGCTCATGCCCGAACAGCTCCGATTCGAGCAGTTCGCGGGGAATGGCGGCGGTGTTGAGTGCGATGAAAGGCTTGCCGGCCCGCGGGCTGTGGCGATGCAGGGCGCGCGCCACCAGCTCCTTGCCGGTTCCCGACTCGCCGTTGATCAAGACCGTGATGTGCGAGCGCGACAGCCGCCCGATGGCGCGGAACACCTCCTGCATCGCCGGCGCTTCGCCGATGATGGTGGGGATGTTCGGCGGTTCGGGGGACGCCGTATCCGGTCGGCTTTGCTGAACACGGTGCTTGTAGGCGCGCCGGACCAGTTCCACGGCTTCGTAGATGTCGAATGGCTTGGGCAGGTATTCGAAGGCACCGCCCTGGTAGCTGGCGACCGCGCTGTCGAGGTCGGAATGGGCGGTCATCACGATCACCGGAAGGGTCGGATCTTCCTCATGCAGCTGCTGCAGCAGGGCCAGGCCATCCATGCCGGGCATGCGCACATCCGTGACCAGCACATCGGGTCGCCGTGTCCGGATTTCCCGGAGTACGGCATCAGCAGAATCAAAGGATTGGGTCGACATCCCGTCGTTGCGCAGGGCCTTTTCCAAGACCCAACGCATGGACCGGTCATCGTCGACAATCCAGACGTTGACGACTTCGGTGTTCATGACTCGCCCTGTTGAAGCGGAAGAAATACGGAAAATCGGGTCTCGCCAGGACGGGTATGGCACTCGATGGTGCCGCCGTGCCGCCCGATGAGGTCCTGGGCAATGGACAGGCCCAGGCCGGTGCCTTCAGCCCGGCCGGTGACCATGGGATAGAAAATCTGCTCGACCAGTTCGGGCGGAATGCCGGGGCCGTTGTCGATCACGTCCACTCGGATGACCAGGCGGTGGCGGCGATGTCCGATCGTGAATTGGCGTTGCGCACGCGTCGACAGCACGATGGCCGCGGGTTGGTTGCGCTGCGACTGCGGTAACACGGCCTCGATGGCATTTCGGACAATGTTGAGCATCGCTTGAATGATCTGATCCATGTCGCCTGTGAGGCAGGGGAGACTCGGATCGTAGTCGCTGCGCACCGTGATCCCCGGATGCCCCTCTGCCGCGACCAAGGTGCGGACCCGTTCCATCACTTCGTGGATGTTGACTTCACCGATGCGCAGGGGGCGGTTCGAGCCCAGCAAGGTGTCCACAAGCTGCTGCAGCCGGTCGGCCTCGGCCATGATGACCCGGGTATAGTCACGCAAATCCGGATCGTGAACTTCGGCGTCCAGCAGCTGCGCTGCACCCCGCAAACCGCCGAGCGGATTCTTGATTTCATGGGCCAGTCCGCGAACCACGGCGCGGCTGGCCTGCTGTTGGGTCAACAGGTTTTCCTCGCGCGAAATGCGCAGGTGGCGATCCTGTTGGTGGAGTTCAAGCAGCAAGGCACGCGCGCCATTGATCAGGCGAATGGGTGTCACCATGCAATCGACCACCACCGGAGTCGTCTCGTTCAAAGAGCCGAGTCGCAGGTTGAGTTCGCGTTCTGTGTAGGGCGCCTCGCTGGTGAGCGCCTCGAGCAGGCGTTCAGCGAGGCTTTCTCCATGTAGCACCAGCGAGGTGAGGGAGGTCCCCGCCAGTCGCCGGACGCTGGCGCCGAACAACATCTCGGTTGCGCTGTTGAGATAGCGGATCCGCAGGCTCCCGTCCAGAACCAGGACGGCAGTCGCCAATTGATCGAGGAGCGCGGCGGCCCCCAGGCCGGTGCCGGTCAGCGCGTGGTCTTGTCGAGAGCGATTGTTCATGGTGTTGTCTTGGCAAGCAAAAGCTGTGCCGGCGCCACATGATGGCGTGCCTGAACGCACCACCCTGACGCATATCGGGCCCGCGGAGGCGTATTGATCCGGGGTGGGGTCAATTATGCGCCTTTTTGGTGCGGAACGGGGGCGCAGGGCGATCGATACGCGGAAAAAATGGTGCAGCACGATCGGGGCGCCGTGCCGAATGGCCGGGTATCCAGGCCGCGGAAGGGAATGCATAATGCGGCCGGATGGTCTGCAGGATCAAAAAAAACCCGCCTGAATTACTTCAGGCGGGTTTTGACGGTCGAACTGACGCGATCAGAGGCTGTAATACAGGTCGAATTCCACCGGATGGGTGGTCATGCGGACCCGCGACACGTCGGCCGTCTTGAGCGCGATGTAGGCATCGATCATGTCATCGGTGAATACACCGCCGGCGGTGAGGAAGTCACGGTCGCTGTCCAGTGCATTGAGCGCCTGCTCAAGCGAAAAAGCGACCTTGGGGATGGCCTTTTCCTCTTCGGGCGGCAAATCGTAAAGATCCTTGTCCATGGCTTCCCCGGGATGGATCTTGTTCTTGATGCCATCGAGACCCGCCATCATCATCGCCGCGAAGGCCAAGTAGGGGTTGGCGGTCGAATCCGGGAAGCGAACCTCAATGCGCCGCGCCTTCGGGCTCGACACCCAGGGAATACGCACGGAGGCCGAGCGGTTGCGAGCCGAATAGGCCAGCATGACCGGGGCTTCGAAATGAGGCACCAGACGCTTGTAGCTGTTGGTGCTGGCATTGGTGAAGGCATTGATGGCATGGGCATGCTTGATGATGCCGCCGATGTAGTACAGCGCCGTCTCGGACAGGCCGCCGTATTGATCGCCGGAGAACAGGTTCTGGCCAGCCTTGGACAGGGACTGGTGCACATGCATGCCGCTGCCGTTGTCGCCGACCAGCGGCTTGGGCATGAATGTGGCCGTCTTGCCGTAGCTGTGGGCCACATTCTGCACGACATATTTGAGGCGCTGGACTTCGTCGGCTTTCTTGACCAGCGTGTTGAACTTCACGCCGATTTCGCACTGACCCGCGGTGGCCACTTCGTGATGATGGACCTCGACCGGCAGGCCCATTTCCTCGAGGGTGAGGCACATGGCGGCGCGGATATCGTGCAGCGCATCGACCGGCGGAACCGGGAAGTACCCGCCCTTGACGCCCGGGCGGTGGCCCATGTTGCCGTCAGGGTAGACTTTTTCGGTGTTCCAGCCAGCCTCTTCCGAATCGATCTTGTAGAAGCAGCCACCGATGTCGGCGCCCCAGCGAACGTCGTCGAAGATGAAGAATTCGTTTTCGGGACCGAAGAACGCTGTATCGGCGACGCCGGTCGATTGAAGGTAGGCCAGCGCGCGTTTGGCGAGTGATCGCGGGCAGCGGTCATAGCCCTGCATGGTGGCGGGTTCGACCACATCGCAGGTGAGGTTTAGCGTCAGTTCCTCGAAGAATGGATCGAGGGTGGCTGTCTCCGGGTCAGGCATCAGAATCATGTCGGATTCCTGAATGCCTTTCCAGCCGGCAATGGACGAGCCGTCGAACATCTTGCCGCTTTCGAACACCTCGGCGTCCACGGTATGAGCAGGCACGGTGACGTGCTGTTCCTTGCCCCGGGTGTCCGTGAACCGGAAGTCCACGAATCTGACTTCTTTGTCTTGAATCAGCTTCAGCACATCATCGCCGGACATTGACATTGCATTCCTCCAAATTGCGATAGATCAAACTTCAGACGACCCACCAAGGACGGGCATCCCATAGAATCACGCATGAACCATGCCAAAGCATGCCAGCACGGCGATGCCCTGCAACAGGGCTGTCGCTGTCGTTCCGCGGTCCGCAGGCCGCGCAATCATGGTGCGCCTGAGTCGTGTCGCACCAAGTTGGGGCGGTGCGGTGGCTCCCTTCATGCGCCCGCACCGATCTCTGCGAGATGTGGCCAAGGTTAGCACCTGCCCGAAGGTTCCAACAGGGCTGATGCACGGAGACAGTCCAGGCCGGTATACTTTTTTGATTTGGCCGGCTCACCGATTTTCCTCAAGTCTTCTTTCCGGCGTGGAGTCCCATGAGCGCATCCCCTCAAACCTTCCAGGATCTGATCCTGGTACTGCAGAACTACTGGGCCCGACAGGGCTGCGTGATTCTTCAACCGCTGGATCTCGAGGTCGGCGCCGGTACGTTCCACCCGGCGACTTTTCTGCGCGCGATTGGCCCGGAAACCTGGAATGCGGCTTATGTCCAGCCTTGCCGCCGGCCCAAGGATGGCCGCTATGGCGACAATCCCAACCGTCTGCAGCATTACTACCAGTTCCAGGTGGTGATGAAGCCTTCGCCGCTCGATTTTCAGTCGATCTACCTGGATTCCCTGCGGGAACTGGGCATCGACCCCCAGGTTCATGATATTCGCTTCGTCGAGGACAACTGGGAGTCCCCGACCCTTGGCGCCTGGGGGCTTGGCTGGGAGGTGTGGCTGAACGGCATGGAGGTCACCCAATTCACCTACTTCCAGCAGGTGGGCGGGCTGGAATGCTTTCCCGTCACCGGCGAGATCACTTATGGTCTCGAACGCATTGCGCTCTACCTGCAGGGCAAGGACTCGATTTTCGATCTGGTTTGGACCATCGGCCCCGACGGCGCACCGGTGACCTACGGGGATGTGTTCCACCAGAACGAGGTCGAGATGTCGACCTACAACTTCGAGCAGGCGCCGGTTGATGAGCTGTTCCGCCTGTTCGATCTGTACGAGGTTGAAGCGGGTCGGCTCATGAAGGCCGGCCTCGCACTGCCGGCCTACGAGATGGTCATGAAAGCCTCGCATGCCTTCAATCTGCTCGACGCGCGTCATGCCATCTCGGTCACTGAGCGGGCACGCTATATCCTGCGAGTGCGCACGCTGGCGCGCGCCGTCGCTCAAGCCTATTTCGAGGCGCGTGCACGCCTCGGTTTCCCCATGGCTCCGCCGGCTCTGCGCCAGGAAGTCCTGAGCCAGTGGCAGGCTCGGCAGGAGGCGATGGCATGAGCCGGGCGAATCTGCTGATCGAACTGGGCACCGAGGAATTGCCGCCCAAGGCCCTGCGGGCGCTGCGCGATGCCTTTGCCGACGGCATGCGACGCGAACTCGCGGCGGCGCAGATCACCTTCGGTCATGTCGCTGCCTATGCCGCGCCGCGGCGGCTTGCCGTGCAGATTGACGATGCGTTGACCCGTCAGCCCGATCAGATCGAGGAAAAAGCGGGGCCTGCACTTGCCGCCGCCTTCGATGCCGATGGCCAGCCGACCCCGGCGGCGCTGGGATTTGCCCGCAGCTGCGGCGTGGCGGTGGATGCGCTCGAGCGGCACGATGAAGGCAAACGGTCACGACTGATTTATCGGGCGACGCGTCCGGGACAATCACTTCGTGACCTGTTGCCTCAATTGGTCGAACGGGCACTGGACACCCTGCCGACACCCAAGCGGATGCGCTGGGGCGCAGGCCGACACGAATTCGTCCGGCCGATTCATTGGCTGGTGATGCTGCTCGACTCCGATGTCGTGGAGGGATCGGTGCTGGGCGTTCCCGCCGGTCGCCAAAGCCGGGGCCATCGCTTTCTTGCGCCCGACCCAGTCGTGCTGGATCAGCCGGCGGATTATCTCGAGCGTCTGATGGCAGCCCATGTGGTGGCCGATTTCGACGCGCGCCGCGCGCGCATTGCCGAAGGGGTCGCTGCCGCTGCTGCGGCGTTGGGCGGCGAGGCGGTGCTGGACGATGACCTGCTCGACGAGGTGACCGCGCTCACCGAGTGGCCGGTGCCGCTCGCCGGGCGGTTCGAGGCGCATTTTCTCGAGGTACCGGCCGAAGCGTTGATGTCCTCGATGCGCGGCCATCAGAAGTATTTTCCGGTGCGTGATGCGCAGGGTGGTCTGCTCAACCATTTCATTACCGTCGCTAATCTGGAATCGCGCGATCCGGTCCAAGTGATCGCGGGCAACGAGCGGGTGATCCGGCCGCGTCTGGCCGATGCAGCCTTCTTCTTCGAGCAGGATCGCAAGCAGCCGCTCGCCGCGCGTCGCGAGGCGCTGCGCACGGTGACCTATCAGGCCGAGCTCGGGAGTCTGTTCGACAAGACCGAACGACTCGCGGCGCTGTCGCGGTGGCTCGCTGAGCGCATCGGCGGGGATGTCGCGCTCGCGCAGCGCGCCGGCATGCTGTCCAAGTGTGATCTCATGAGTGAGATGGTCGGCGAATTCGACGAGCTTCAGGGCATCATGGGGGCGCACTATGCACGCCTGGATGGTGAAGCCGACGAAGTCGCAAGCGCCCTGCGCGAGCAGTATCTGCCGGCCTTCGCGGGCGACGTCCTGCCGACGACATTGACCGGCTGTGCCCTGGGGTTGGCCGACCGGCTCGATACACTGGTCGGCATCTTCGGGATGGGTCAGATCCCGACCGGCTCGCGGGATCCGTATGGGTTGCGCCGCGCCGCCATCGGTTTGCTGCGCATCCTGATCGAGCGCGGGCTCGACATGGACTTGCGGGAAATGCTGGGTCAGGCGCGAGCGGGTTATGGCGCCCTCAAGGTCGAGCCGGTGGAGCCGGTGTTTGCCTATGTGATAGAGCGGTTGCGCGCCATCTATGAAGATCAGGGCATTACGTCGGAAGTCTTCATGGCGGTCATGGCGCGCGCACCGTCGGTTCCCGTGGATATCGACCGGCGGGTGCACGCCGTCAACCACTTCCGCCATCTGCCTGAGGCGATGGCCTTGGCTGCTGCGAACAAGCGGGTCGCCAATATTCTGGCCAAGTCCGAAACTGCCCCGGGGGCCAGCGCGGTCGATCCCGCCCTGTTCAAGGAGGCCGCAGAAGCGGATCTGTTTGCTGCGTTGACGGACCTGCAAGCTGTGGTTGCGCCGCTGGTGGCCCAGGCCGATTATCAGGGGACGCTGGCGGCACTCGCCACCTTGCGCGCCCCGGTGGACGCCTTTTTCGACACTGTATTGGTCAATGCCGAGGATCCGGCGCTGCGGGCCAACCGATTCGCGCTGCTGGCGAGATTGCATGCCCTATTCTGGGAGGTGGCAGACATTTCTCTGCTCTGCCCAGCAAAATGAGCCCCGTGGATCCATCGATGCTGCTGCCCATTGGACCGACCGCGTCGCCGGCACCCCCAGCGCGGGGATGGATCGTTCTGGATCGCGACGGGGTCATCAACCGAGACCGGGCAGACTATGTGAAAACGCCGCAGGAACTCGATTTTCTGCCGGGTAGCCTGGCCGCCATCGCCCGGTTGACGGCGGCCGGATTCGGTATGGCGGTGGCCACCAATCAATCTGCGGTGGGGCGCGGACTGCTGACCCGGGAAGGGTTGGCGGTCATCCACGCGCATCTGGAGTCCGAGATTCAGCGGGCGGGCGGCCGGCTGGCGGGCATTTTCGTCTGCCCGCATGCGCCGGATGCCGACTGCCGATGCCGCAAGCCGCGCCCGGGTCTCCTGCAACGCATTGCGGCGTGGGCCAGCATCGATCCGGCGACGCTTACCGTCGTGGGTGATGCGGCGCGCGATCTCGAAGCTGCCCGCAGCATCGGTGCACGCGCGGTTTTGGTGCGAACCGGGCATGGCGAGCGCACCTTGCAGGAATATGGGCTGTCAATCGACTTTCCCGTGTTCATGGATCTCGACGCATTCGCGGCCCGCTGGGTTGCCACCACCGCCGACCCAGCGGGCGAGCAGCAGCCATGAATGCTGGGGAACGCAAACTGGGCATGATCCAGACGTTGCGCTGCGTGCTTTTCATTGCCTTGCTGGCCACGAGTGTGATTCTCTGGGCTCCGGTCATCCTGGCCAGCCGCCCCCTGGCTCATCGGCTGCGCTACCGCCTGGCCCTGATGTGGCTGCAGTTTCATGCGGCCCTGTTGCGTTGGGTGGTGGGGCTGCGCCATGCCGTGTCAGGACTGGAGCATCTTCCGGCCGGTCCGGCAGTGGTGTTGTGCAAGCATCAATCCACGCTGGAGACCTTTCTGCTCCCCCTGATCCTGCCGCGGCAGACTTGGGTTCTCAAGCGCGAACTGCTGCGTATCCCGCTGTTCGGACCGTCGCTGGCCTCGTTTCATCCTATCGCCATTGATCGCGAGCAACCGCGCGCGGCCCTCAAGGAGTTGTTGCGACAGGGGCAGGAGCGCCTGGGCATGGGGCTCTGGGTGGTGGTCTATCCGGAAGGGACCCGCGTCGCTCCCGGCGAATCGCGCCCCTACAACAAGGGCGGTGTCTGGCTGGCCCAGCGTGCCGGCGTCCCTGTGGTACCGATTGCAGTGAATACCGGTCTGTTCTGGCCCGGCGCGACTTGGCGTATCCGCCCGGGCACGGCGCGGCTGGCCATCGGGCCGCCACTCGATGTCCAGGGTCAGGATGTCGAGACGATCAATGCACAAGCGCAGGCCTGGATCGAGCAGACCAGTGCCAGCTTGGCGAAAATCACGCGCTGAGAGCACATTCTCCCGGAGCTCAAAGGCACCGACCGGTATATAAAGAAGTTTATGAGGTTTATTGCGTATCCACGCATAAGACCTTACCATGACATCGCTTGGCTGGGCAGACAATGCTCAACATGCCTTGCTTCGCTCCATCAAAAAGACGGTAGTGTACGCCGACCTGTCGAGCATGCAGGATTGGCCTCCAAGTAACGCTGCCGGGCCTACAAATTCACCAACGAGAGAGGGTTTTGAGATGAGCACCATGCAACGCAAGCTCGTGTTCCCGGCCGTCGCCCTGGCCGCTGTTGTCGCGACTCCCGCCGCAATGGCAACGGAAACCGCCGGCAAGTTTGGCCTCGGTCTGAGCAAGATTATCGAAGAAGATGCCGTGGCCTTCGCCGGTCGCTATTGGCTCACCGAAGAAGCCGGTATGCAAGGCACCCTCTACTATCAGAATGATGAGCAGGGTAACGACGAACTGACCAGCTACGCGGTTGGCGTGAAGGGCATTTTCGCCCCCGTCGTTCGTGAGAACAGCAAGTTCCTGGTATCCCTGGAAGCCGGCTTTGCCAGCGCCGAGCTGGAAACCCCTGCAGGTGATGCGGAAACCGACGGCTGGTTCGTCTTTCCGGCCGTGGGTGCCGAGTTCATGCTGAGCGGCCTGCCCGAACTGGGCCTGAACTTCGAAGTCGGCTACCGTTATGAAGATTCCGATGATCTGGATGCCCAGAGCGAAGGCGTGACCGGGACCGTGGGTGCTGTTTACTACTTCTGATCGAGATCGGGATCTCGCCGATCCGAGAGCGGCCCGTCACGGGCCGCTTTTTTTATGTGACGGCATCCCCTGACTGATTCGGCCCTGCTATTCTGAGGGCCGGTTTACCGTCGGGAGTACGGCCATGGAATCTCTTCCCCAGAACGACGAGGACTGGCGGGCGCGACTCAGTCCCGAACAGTATCGCATCACCCGACAGGGTGGTACCGAGCCGGCCTTCACGGGTATCTATCACGACTGCAAGGACGCGGGCTTGTACCGTTGTGTTTGCTGCAATGCGCCCTTGTTTACCTCGACAAGCAAGTACGATTCGGGGTCGGGTTGGCCCAGCTTCTGGCAGCCGGTGTCTGAGGACGCCGTCACGCGGCATGAGGATACCAGCCACGGGATGCGGCGTATCGAAGTGCGTTGCGCCCGGTGTGAGGCGCATCTTGGTCATGTGTTTCCGGACGGACCCGCGCCAACCGGATTCCGTTACTGCATCAATTCCGCTGCATTGGATCTGGAACGGGACGGGGAGGGGCCGCTCAACAAGTCGCCGGACCGCTGATACCATTGCGCTTTTGGCCCTACTTCGGCTTTGAGGTTGAACTTTGAAACACGCGATCGCGCAGTGGCTGTCCGAGGCCATTGCTCAGCTTCCCGATTGTCCCGATGCCGCCCGCGCTCTGCCGCTGCAACTCGACCGCACGCGTGATCCCGCCCATGGGGATTTCGCCACCAATTGGGCGCTGATCGCGGCGCCCAAGTGCAGCCGCAAGCCCCGCGAGCTTGCCGACGCGCTGGTCGGTGCGCTGCCGGACAATCCGCAGGTTGCCAAGGTCACCGTGGCCGGGCCTGGGTTCGTCAACATACATCTCCATCCGTCGGCCTATCATCAAGCGGTCAAAGACATTCTCATGCTCGGTGATCGGTATGGGGAAATCGATCTGGGGTGCGGGCAGCGTCTCTTGCTGGAGTTCGTGTCCGCCAATCCGACGGGGCCGCTGCACGTGGGCCATGGCCGCGGGGCGGCCTACGGGGCCAGTCTCGCCAATGTACTGCGTACCGCCGGCTATCAGGTCGAGCGCGAGTATTACATCAATGACGCCGGGCGCCAGATGGACATTCTCGCCGCGAGCGTCTGGCTGCGATATCTCGAGGCGTGTGGCGAAACCCTGCCGTTTCCGGCCAACGCTTACCGTGGGGACTATCTGCTACCGATCGCGCATGATCTGCTGGCGCGCGAGGGCGAGGCGCTGCGACAGCCGTCGGCGAAGGTATTGGACGGATTGCCACCGGATGAACCCGATGGCGGTGATCGCGAGGTCTATATCGATGCGATGGTCGCCCGGGCTCGGGCGCTGCTCGGCGAATCCGGGTATGCACGGGTCTTCAACATGGGTCTCGAGGCCATTTTGGGGGATATCCGGGACGATCTGGCCGAGTTCGGTGTGACCTATGACCGGTGGTATTCCGAACGCAGCCTGGGGTCCAGTGGCGCGCTCGAGTCAGCGCTGCAAACCCTGCGTGAAAGCCGCCATACCGAAATCCGGGAGGGTGCGCTCTGGTTTTGCGCCACCGAATTCGGGGATGAGAAGGATCGGGTCGTGGTGCGTGAAAACGGCGTGCCGACCTATTTCGCGGCGGACATCGCCTATCATCTGGACAAATATCGGCGTGGCTACGACCGCATTATCGACCTGTGGGGTGCGGATCATCACGGCTATGTGCCGCGTGTGAAAGCGGCGCTGGCTGCCTTGGGCGAGGACACCGACCGGCTCACCGTGTTGCTGATTCAGTTCGCCATCCTCTACCGCGGCAAGCAAAAGGTATCCATGTCCACGCGGGCTGGCGAGTTCGTGACGCTACGCGAACTGCGGGAGGAAGTCGGCAACGACGCGGCGCGTTTCTTTTATGTACTGCGCTCGCATGAACAGCATCTGGATTTCGATTTGGAGCTTGCCAAGTCGCAAAGCGCCGATAATCCGGTCTACTATGTCCAGTATGCACACGCCCGGGTCTGTAGCGTGTTCAACCAGTTGGCCGAGCGAGGCGAGCATTTCGAGCCCGCGGCCGCAGAGTTGCCCAAGCTGGATAGCACACATGAAAGGGCGTTGATGGTCATGCTGGCGCGCTATCCCGAAACAATCGAGGTTGCCGCCCGGCAGCACGCCCCCCATCACATCGCACACTATCTGCGCGATCTGGCGCAGGATTTTCACGCGTACTATAACGCCGAGACCTTTCTGGTCGCCGATTCGGCGGTGCGCAATGCGCGTTTGTGCCTGATTGCCAGCGTGCGTCAGGTCTTGCGCAATGGCCTTGCGTTGCTCGGTGTGTCGGCTCCGGAGCGGATGTAAAGATGGCTGGCCGCTCCCGCTCCGATCGGACTGCGCGGCGCGTCGTCCATAACCGGCGGCGCCCCGTTCAACGGAACATCGGGGGAGGCCTTCCCGGCTGGGCTTGGCTATTGCTCGGCTTGGCCTTGGGCGTGGCGGGTGCGGCCGTGTTCTATATCAGTCAGAACAAGCCATCGCGACTGGTGCCCGCACCGGGGCCGGTGGGGCAGGAACGGCCGGCGGTCCAGGCGACGCCGGACAAGGGGGCCGAACCCGAAGCGTCCGATCCCCCGTTCGCCGCACCGGACCAGGAGCGCTACGATTTCTACGAGCTGCTCAAGGAAGGCGAAGTCGTCATCCCCATGCCCGAGGAGCCCAAGCCGCCAAGCGTGGCGACGACCTCGCCGGCACCTGCACCGCCTCCTGCCGCGTCTCCATCGGCACGATACATCCTCCAGGTCGGGTCTTATCGCAAATTCGAGGACGCCGACCGGGTCAAGGCCAGCCTCGCTCTATTGGGGCTGGAAGCCCGCATCGAAGTGGCCACGCTGGGCAGCGGCGAGACCTGGCATCGGGTTCGTATCGGGCCGCTGACCGATCTGCAGCGGGTCGAAGCCACCAAGGCGCAGCTGAAGTCCAACGGGATGGATGCGCTCTTGATCCGCACCGACGCTGACCGCTAGCCGGTGGCCCGCCCGGTGGGCGTCCTCCTCAAGCCAATGGGTGCGCGGGTTTCTCGTCGGAATCACATGCGTCGTTGATGCAGCGTTTCTTCGAGCAGGCTGATGACGGTGCATGTCCGCCGGTTGTTTCCCGAACCATAGGGTTTGATTGGCCGGATCTCAATCGATGGATGTCGAGCCCTGGGATCAGCGAATATAGGCCTCGGTGGCATAGCGACGCATCATGCGATGGCTGTTGAAGTAGCTGGCGTTCTTGCTGATCGCGCCGCGCATCAGAGCGATCCAGCCAGCATCGCCGCCGTCATGGAACAGCGGCAACACGGTTCGTTCGAGCTTGTCGTAGAGCGCACGGGCATCGCCGTCGCTGGTGTCCGCATGATCGCCGATGGCCCATCCGGTGACGCCTTCGATACACCCTTCGATCCACCAGCCGTCGAGGATGCTGAGTGACGGCACGCCGTTGAAGGCGGCCTTCATGCCGCTCGTTCCAGAAGCCTCCAGCGGGCGCAGCGGTGTGTTGAGCCAGATGTCGGCACCCGCGGTCAGCAACCGGGCCGTATCCAGATCGTATTCCGGGAGATAGGCGATTGGCAGCGTATCGGCCAGGGTCCGGGCATGGCGATGCAATTGCTCGATGAGTCGTTTGCCCCCTTCATCATGCGGGTGTGCCTTGCCCGCCAGGACGATCTGGAAGGGATAGCGGTGTGCAATGGCTTTCAGGCGTTCGATGTCGGTGAAGAGCAGGTCGGGCCGCTTGTATGCGGTCATGCGCCGGGCGAATCCGATCACCGGCTGTTGGGCATCCAAGGCCACGCCGGTTCGCTGTTGCACGTGTTCGATCAGCGCTCGCTTGGCGTCGCTATGGGCGTTCCAGATGCCGTCATCGGGCAGGGAGCAATCGGCGCGCACCAGCCGCTCCGGCTCGTGACACCAGCCCGGCAGATAGCGGTCATAAAGCTTCCGGAAGGATTCGGCTGTCCACGTGAAGGGATGTACACCGTTGGTGATGGCATGAATGTGATAGCTGGGGAACATGCGCTGCGAAACCTCGGCGTGCCGCTCGGCCACGCCGTTCACATACTCGCTGAGATTGAGCGCCAGACGGGTCATGTTGAGATTGTCCTCACCCGCCAGATGCTTGAGCGTGGCCTCGTCGATGGGATGGTTGAGCACCTGCCGAACCAGGTCATAGGTGAAGCGGTCGTGACCCGCTTCCACCGGGGTATGGGTGGTGAAGTTGCACTGCTCGCGCACCCGCGGCAGATCGTAGGGCGATTCGCCCGGACGCAGGCCTTCTGGCGGATAACTGTAGCGGCGCAGCAGTTCCAACCCCAGCAGAGCCGAGTGACCTTCGTTCATGTGATACTGGCGAATATCTCTAAATCCAAGCGCCTGCAGCATCCGAACCCCGCCGATACCCAGGACGATTTCCTGCTTGAGCCGGTAACGTTCGTCCCCGCCGTAGAGAAAATGGGTGATGGCGCGATTTTCCGGACTGTTTTCCGCAAGATCGGTGTCGAGCAGCAACACCGGTTGGCGCCCACCCATGTGGCCTTCGAGGACATACAGCCAGGCGCCGATCCAGACCGGTTGACTGTCGATCGACACGGCAATCTTGGCGTCGAGCGGTCGGGCGAATGCCGCCGGGTTCCAGGACGCCGGCTGCTCGACCTGCCGGCCCTGCGCATCGAGTTCCTGCCGGAAATAGCCTTCTCGGCTGATCAGGCTTACGGCCACCAAAGGCAGTGTCAGATCCGCTGCTGCGCGGACCGTGTCCCCCGCAAGCACGCCCAGGCCACCGGCATAGGTGGGGATTTCGTTGCGCAGCGCGATTTCCATGGAGAAATAGGCCACGCGGGGTTCATGGAGGAATTCATCGAGCATGGCCATGCTCCTGCCTGGATGCGCTCACCGAAGTCACACCATAGCGTCCGTTCGGCAGGCCCGCCAACCGGCCGGCTGAAACGCCTGCCCTTGTGCGGTCAGTCATCGGGTCACCTCGGGCAGCGCGCATTCGACCGGTCTGGGTCGGGCGGCTTTCGCCACCAGCGGGTCGAGCTGACTGACCTGACTGTGGCGTTGTGCCCGCGTTTGCCGGGTATGGCGACGACGGGCCACGAGCCAATCATGCAGCCATTCCCCGGAGGCTTCGCCGCCTTCCAGCCGCTGCAGCAGCAACGCGATGTCCTCGAGCGCACCCCCCAGGGCGCGCGCACGGCGAATGAAGCAAACGGTCGAGGCCGGCCGGCTTCGGAGAAACGTCGATCCCGATTGTCCGGATTGCGTGCCGCCTTGAGCAGGCCGATGCGCGTGGCGTAGCGCACGACATCATCGGTCGTCTGGATCAGGCGAGTCCGGTCGGGGACTTTCATGAAGATTTCTCCTGAGCGGATGGAAGCTCCCGGATCGATCCGGGAGGGTCGCAAGAAAGACGCCCTGACAAACGCAACGCGCCGTCATCAAATAGACCGGGAGAGGTCGCGTGGCGTGGCGCCGATCATGCGTCGATGGCAGGGTATCGTCTGATTGGCGTGCCCAAGCCCGAGGCCCATGGCAGACTTCCAAGTGCGGCGGTTCGGCGCTCGTCGGTAGCAGCGATGGCGCTCAGTTTGCAGATCCGGACCACGCATGAAGCGATACGGCGCAGTAATCCCGACGTCCCGGCGCGGCTGTTGGCGCATGGATCCGGTCGCCTGGATCGGCCTGGGCGAATCGGCCGTGGTCGTTTCGATGCGGCCCCATGGCAGGCAGCGGGTATGATCGGCGGGCAACAGATTTGCCAAGCCGTCAATATCCAGGCGCGCAGCCACAGGCCCGCGTTACCCAGTGTCGGCGGCACTGTGCCCCGCATTGTCGGGCGGTTGCAGCATGGTCGGGTGGTCCGATGATATCCAGCACGGGGCCGGCGAGCGACCCGGCGGCGATGGATCGGGAGCTGGACTTTGAATCGTCATGAGCGATCCCGGTCGCATCATCGGCGCGCCCGATCAGAACCAGATCCGCACACCCGTGACCAGCGTCGACTCGCGGACGGCCTCACCGCCCTCGCGCGCCAGATCTGCGGTGCCAGCGAGCTTGCGGGTCCAGGACCAGCCGACGTAGGGGGCGAACTGCCGATCGATTTCATAGCGCAGGCGCAGGCCCGCCGTGGCGCTGGTGAGTCCGGCACCGAGATCGAACGCGTGATCCTCCCGAGCCGCGGCGCTGAGTTCGATGCGCGGCTGTAGGATCAGGCGCTGAGTGATCAGGAGCTCCGATTCGGCTTCCAGGCGTCCGGTCAGGAGGCCTTGTTCATCCAACCGCGCCGTGGCATCGATCTCGAGGCGGTAAGGCAAGAGGCCGTGCAGCGCAATGACGGCGGCAAGCCGCTCCGGGTCGTCGTCCATGCCTGCGTGACGCTGATAGCCGACCCCGCCTAGAAGATCCCAGTACGGTGCAATCAGTCGGCCGTAATAGACGTCGAGTCGACCGATCTCGGTTTGGTGGTCCCGCGTGCGATGGTGCCCTTCGCTTTCCAGCCACAGACGCCGATGGTCACCGCCGACCCAACCCAGCACATCCCAGGCCAAGGCCGCCTCATCGGCATCGCCGGCACGGTACTCGAATTGATCGAGGAGCAGGCGGTGGTAAATCGCATCGTCCTCGATGGGCGCTGGCCAAGCTCCTGCCTGCGTCGTCGGGTCGGCATCGGCGGCCGCGACGGCTTGAGCCGTGAAGCCGAGCGTCGCGGCCAGTCCGAGCAGAATCCGGCGCCCTGATTGCACACCCATGCCGCCTCCCTCAGCCGACCCGCACGACACGGAACATGCCCAGATCCATGTGATAGAGCAGATGACAGTGAAAAGCCCAGTCCCCCGATGCGTCGGCGGAGATCAGCGCCGAAAGCCGTTCGGCCGGCTTGACGCTGATGGTGTGCTTGCGTGGGATGTGAGGTCCATGGCCGTTTTCGAGTTCCATCCACATGCCGTGCAGATGGATCGGGTGCTCCATCATGGTGTCGTTGACCAGGATTAGACGCAGCCGCTCGCCGTGGCGGAAGTGGATCGGTTCCGGGGCGTCGGAATACTTGCGGCCATCGAAGGACCACAGATAGCGCGACATGTGGCCGGTCAAATGCAGTTCGAGCTCGCGGGCCGGCGGACGCGCGTCGAAATCATGAGCAAGCCGCCTGAGGTCGGTGTAAACCAGCACGCGATGGTTCACGTCGGCTAGGCCGGTGCCCGGTTCGGCCAGCCGGTTGCGCTGCACCTCGGCAATGCTGGCATTACCCGGACCGTGGGTGTCGGGGCCATGGTGGGCCACGATCGGCCCCGGCTCGCTTCGGGGCAGTGGCGCTCCGCTGGCAGCCGCTTCGTGATGGACGTGGGGCGCTGCGCCGGAGACCGGCTCGCCGTGCGCCTCGGGTGAATGGGGGGGCACCCCATGGTGGCCGGCCGGTCGCTGCGTTTCCTCAGCGGCGACACCGTGGTCCATCCCATGCCCCGCGTGCGGGGCCATGCCCATGTCGATCATGGTGCGGCGTGGCGGTGCGCGCAGGGCCGGCAGCTCGGCGCGCAATCCCGGGCGCGGGCTCAGAAAGCCGCAGGCGTAGCCGCTGCGGTCCATGGACTCGGCGAACAGCGCGTAGGCTCGATCCTCGGTCGGTGTCACGACGACATCATAGGTTTCGGCCACGGCGATCTGCAGTTCGTCCACCGTCACCGGCGCCACGTTCTGGCCGTCCGCCTGGACCACGGTCATGCGCAGACCGGGGATGCGCATGTTGAAGTAGCTCATGCTGGCGGCGTTGATGATGCGCAGCCGCACGCGCTCGCCCGGCGTGAACCGGCCTTCCCACGGCGCATCGTATGCCTGCCCGTTCAGCAGGTAGGTGTAGCTGTGGCTGGTGATGTCGGCGATGTCGCTCGGGTTCATGCGCATCGCCGCCCAGTCGAGCCTGTTGCGCACGGCAGCGCGCCAAGTGCTTTGCCGGGCTTCGTCGACCAGACTCATCAGCGTCGGTTTCTGGAAATTGTCGGCATCGCTCTGCTGTTTGAGCTGCGCCATCATGTGATGCGGATCGGTGTGCAGCCAGTCCGACAGGATCACGACATGTTCGCGTTCAAAGGCGACCGGGTCGGGCCCGGCAGGGTCGATGATGAGCGCGCCATAGTGTCCGCGCTGCTCCTGCATGCCGCTGTGGCTGTGATACCAGTAGGTGCCGTGCTGGCGAATGGGAAACCGGTAGGTGAAAGTCGCGCCGGGACGGATTCCCGCGAAGCTCACCCCCGGCACGCCATCCATGCCGGCTGGCAGCAGCAGGCCGTGCCAGTGGATGGAGGTCTCCTGATCCAGACGATTGTGGACCCGCGCCACGAAATCCTGACCTTCGCGCAGCCGGATCAAGGGCCCCGGCACCTGCCCATTGAGGGCCACGGCGGTGCTGCGGCGCTCGGCGATCCGGAGCGGCCATTGCGCAATGGTCAGTTCGAGCGGATCGTCCGGGGTTCCGTTTCCGAGCGAAGACATCGAAGCGGCGCGCAACGCCTGCCACGGTGCGAGCCCCATGGCCAAGCCCAGGGCACCCCCCCATTGCAGAAGCTCTCGCCGCGACAGCCGCCCGGTCCGGTTTTTCACGTGCCTACTCCGTTCACGATGCCAATCGGACGATAGCCTAAAGCAGCGCGCAAGGCACAGCTCAAAGGGTGTCCCGGGTCATCGGCAGTTTGCCACTAGAGCTCGGCGAAATGGGGTCATTGGGCTGCCGGTGAGGTTTGGCATTGCAGGGGGCGGGTTCGGTAGAGTGGGACTGGACAGTCACCGATCGCGCCACCATGCGCGGGGAGGTTGCAACATGGCCCATGAGCATCATCACGCCAATGACGCCAGTGGTATGGCGCGTGATCCGGTTTGCGGTATGACCGTCCGCGACCCGGAGCACGCCCCGGAGCGTCATCATGAAGGTCGACGCTATGTTTTCTGCTCAACGCGCTGTGCGGACAAATTCGCGGCCGAGCCGGCGCGCTATCTCGACCGCACGGCCGAATCGGCCAGGCAAGCCGCGCCGGGTTCCTACGTCTGCCCCATGTGCCCGGATGTGAAGACGGACCAACCGGGATCATGCCCCAAATGCGGGATGGCCCTGGAGCGAGAAACGCCGGCCGCGCCCGCTACGGCGACACAGTGGACCTGTCCCATGCACCCGGAGATCGTTCGGGACGAACCGGGTGATTGTCCCATCTGCGGAATGGCGCTGGAGCCCCGTACCGTGACGTTAGCGGATGACGATAATCCCGAACTGCGCGACATGATGCGCCGGTTCTGGGTGAGCGTGGTGCTTTCGGTGCCGGTGTTCATCGTCGCCATGGGCGAGATGGTCCCCGGGTTCGCTGCGCTGCTCGCACGGCTGGGTTCACCCGGCTTCTGGGACGGGTTCGAGCTGGCGCTGACCACGCCGGTGGTGGCCTGGGCCGGCTCGTTTTTCTTCACCCGGGCCTATCGCTCCCTGGTCAATCGCAGCCTGAACATGTTCACCCTGATTGCGCTGGGGGTCGGCGTGGCCTATGGCTACAGTGTGGTGGCGACGCTGTTTCCGGATCTCTTCCCGGCCGCGTTTCGGGACCACGGCGGGCGTGTGGCAGTCTACTTCGAAGCCGCTGCGGTGATTACCACATTGGTGATCATCGGTCAGGTGTTGGAACTGCGGGCGCGCAGCCGAACCGGGGCGGCCATCCGGGCCCTGCTGGGGCTGGCCCCCAAGACTGCGCGGCGCATCGGATCCGATGGCACTGAGCAGGACGTGCCGCTGGATCAGATTCAACCCGGGGATCGCCTGCGGGTCCGGCCGGGCGAGAAGATTCCGGTGGACGGTCAGGTGCTGGAAGGGCAAAGCGCGGTGGATGAATCGATGATCACCGGCGAGCCCATCCCGGTGGAAAAAGCGGCGGGCGATGCCGTGATTGGCGCCACCGTGAACGGGACCGGCGCGCTGGTGATGGCGGCCGAGCGGGTGGGCGCGGATACCCTGCTTTCCCAGATCGTGCAGATGGTGGCCGATGCCCAGCGCAGCCGTGCACCGATCCAGAAACTGGCCGACACCGTGGCGGCGTACTTCGTGCCGACCGTGGTGGCCGTTGCGGTCGCCACATTCGTGATCTGGGGCCTCTGGGGCCCGGAACCCCGACTGGCCCACGCCTTGATCAACGCCGTGGCGGTGCTGATCATCGCCTGTCCGTGCGCGTTGGGTCTGGCGACGCCGATTTCCATCATGGTGGCCACCGGCCGTGGTGCCGGAACCGGGGTGCTGTTCAAGAACGCCGAGGCCATCGAGGTGCTGCGCGAGATCGATACGCTGGTGGTGGACAAGACCGGCACCTTGACCGAGGGCCATCCCGAACTGGTGACGGTCGAGGCGACCGGCGATGTGGACGAACCGGAACTGCTTCGCCTTGCCGCCGGCCTGGAACAGGGCAGCGAGCATCCCCTGGCGGCGGCCATTGTGCGGGGCGCCGAGGCGCGCGGGGTTCGGCCCGGGAAGGCGGAACACTTCGAGTCGGTGACCGGCCAGGGAGTCCGCGGCCGGATTGACGGGCGTGAGGTGGCGCTCGGCAACGCCGCGTTGATGGAAACGCTGGCGGTGGATTTCTCGGCCCATCGCGTCCGCGCCGAATCCTTGCGGAGTGCCGGACAGACCGTCATGTGGGTGGCGGTGGACGGACGCTGCGCCGGTTTGGTGGGGGTGGCCGATCCGGTGAAGGAAACCACCGCTGAAGCCCTGTCGGCCTTGCACCGCGAAGGACTGCGAATCGTCATGATGACGGGGGACAACGAAGCCACGGCCCGCGCCGTGGCCGAACCGCTCGGCATCGACGAGGTGATTGCCGGCGTCATGCCCGATGAGAAAGCCGCCAAGGTGCGCGAGCTGCAGTCTCAAGGCCGCAAGGTGGCCATGGCCGGCGATGGCATCAACGACGCTCCCGCTCTGGCGCAGGCCCATGTGGGCATTGCCATGGGTACCGGCACGGATGTGGCCATGGAAAGCGCCGGGGTCACGCTGGTGAAGGGCGATCTGACCGGGATCGTCCGGGCCCGGCGGCTATCTCAGGCGACGCTGCGCAACATTCGCCAGAACTTATTTTTCGCCTTCGTTTACAACAGCCTGGGGGTTCCCATCGCGGCTGGCCTGTTGTACCCGTTTTTCGGCTTGTTGCTCTCGCCCATGCTCGCAGCCGCGGCGATGAGCCTCTCTTCCGTCTCCGTCATCACCAACGCATTGCGGCTCAACCGGGTTGCTTTGCACGGCAAGCCCGGATGATCGGTCAGACGTGGCGGGCGCTAGCCGTTTCCCGACGAACCGGGAGCGGCCCGGCGCAGATCGGCGAGCCGGCGCAGCGTCAGCGTCCGTGCGAATTCCTGGCTGTAACGGATGTGTTCGCTCATCAGCTCGCGCGCGGCACTCAGATTGCGAGCCAGAAGCAGCTCGGCGATGCGGTGATGTTCCGTGTAGGTCACATCGATCCGCTCCCGGTCCGTGAAATCCAGTCGGCGGATGATGTGGATGCGGGCATTCACATCCTGGAGCAAGCCGGCCAGCACACGGTTTCCAGAGCCTTGGGCCAGCGTAATGTGAAAGCTTTCGTCGCGCTGAGCCATCGCATCGACCGAGACCGGTGCCTTGTCCGACTGGCCCGGGTCCCAGTCACGGGCGAGAGACTCCAGCGCTGATCGAGGCATGTGCGCCTGGGCCAACTCGAGGGCCAGCGACTCGAGCGCAATGCGGACCTGATAAAGCTGATCGATTTCCTCGATGTCGAGTTCCCGCACGAAACAGCCCTGCTTCGGCCTGATCGTGACGAATCCTTCTGCTGCCAGACGCTGCAGCGCTTCCCGGATCGGCGTTCGGCTCACCCCGAAATCCTCCGCCAGCTCCGTTTCGGTGACGCGTGTCCCCGGATACAGCGTAAATCCGAGGATGCGATCCTTGAGCTCGCTGTAGACGGCATGGGCTGACGGACGATTCGGCATGGGGGGCTGAAATCCCGGTATACGACTTGGCATTCATCATGGCATATCACGCGCGTTTGTGCAGACCTGCCCGCACTATCGCGGATCACCATTTGCGCGAAGTTGGGGCAGGATGACGGGCCTGCCCGACCGGTCGCCGGCAATTCGAGCGGAATGCGGCGAATCATGGCGCATTTCGGTGTGCGGCATACTTTGTGCTCGTTATTGCATGCAACGTGGGATACCAAAGGGGGTGGCCCACTCTACTCAGGGGACTGGATCATGCATGCAGCCTGTCGCTATCCCGCCATCACCGCGCTCAGCGGCGTCGGTGTTCTGACGATCTTCACCGGTGCTGCCTACGCCGGCTCGGCGACTTTCGCCACGACCAACATCCAGTATCTCCACGGCACACGGTACGCAGACTTCGACCCGGAGGGGGGCTTCTCCGAAGACGATGAGGCCGGGATCATCACGGTCGAGCACTTCAATACCTGGAAGTACGGCGACAACTTCTTTTTCGTCGATATCACCAACCCCTTCGGTAAAGGCGACGGTTTCGGGACCACCGCAGAGACGAGCGCGGCCTACTACGCCGAACTGTCGCCGCGACTGTCGCTCGGCAACATCTTCGCCGGGCATGAACTGTCGGCGGGCATCGTGAAGGACATCCTCTTCACGGCCACGCTCGAAATTCCCGAGTCCCCGGTGGAACAGACGCTGCTGTATGGGCTGGCAGTGGATCTCAAGCTTCCCGGCCTGCAGTTCTTCCAGTTCAACTGGTACATCCGCGATAGCCAGGACTCGGCCATTGATTCCGGCCAGCAGATCACGCTCGTATGGGGTGCGCCGTTCAAGCTCGGGCCGGTCCCCATGGTCTTCGAGGGTTTCTTCGACTACGCCTGGGGCGAAGACCCGCTGGAGGACAACATCATCAGCGCCCCGCGCCTGTTGGTCGATGTCGGTGCGTTGACGGAACTGGGCGAGAACAAATTGCAGGTCGGTGTCGAGTATCAGATCTGGCGCAACAAGTTCGGCATCGACGGCATGGATGAAGATGTGCCTCAGGTGATGGTGAAATGGATCTGGTAAGGAGGACGCCCCCTTCCGAGGATCACGACGATGAACCGCTCCCGGATCTTTCGGCTCTGCAGCGGTCGCTCGCGAACGGCACGACAGCGCAGGCGGTGGCCGGGCAGCTCATCGCGCGGCGCCGGGCGGTCACCGCGGACGGCATCTGGATCACCGAAGTTCCGGACGCAGTCCTGCGCGACCGCGCCGCCGCGCTCGACGCCCTGCCGCCAGCGGCGCGTGGTGCATTGCACGGCGTGCCCTTCGCGGTCAAGGACAACCTCGACGTCGCCGGCCTGCCGACCACCGCCGCCTGTCCCGATTTCGCCTATGTACCGGCGCATACAGCGCCCGCCGTGCAGCGCCTGCTGGAGGCCGGTGCGATGCTGGTCGGCAAGACCAATATGGACCAGTTTGCGACCGGCCTGTCCGGCACGCGCACCCCTTTCGGTGCGCCGGTCAATGCCTTCGATGCCCGCTACATCTGCGGCGGGTCGAGCTCCGGCTCAGCGTTGGCTCTCGCGCACGGCCTGGTGAGCTTTTCTTTGGGCACCGACACCGCGGGCTCGGGCCGAGTGCCCGCCGCGCTCGGCAATCTCGTCGGCCTCAAACCGAGCCGCGGCCGCGTCAGCAGCCGTGGCGTGCTGCCGGCCTGTCGCTCGCTCGATTGCGTGTCGGTATTCGCGCTGACCTGCGCCGACGCGGCGGCGGTGCTGGATGTCATTGCCGGCTTCGATGCCGAGGACCCGTTCGCGCGCGCGGACTGGCCGGGGGTGCTGGCGAGCCGTGCCGTGTTCCGCTTCGGCGTGCCGCAATCCGATCAGCTCGACTTCGACGGTGATGCAGCCGGTGCCGAGGCCTTCGCGCGTACCGTCGCGGCGTTCGAAGCGCTCGGCGGCACGGCCGTGCCGGTCGACTACACCCCATTTCGCAAAGCCGCGCGCCTGCTCTACGAGGGGCCGTGGTTGACGGAGCGCCGGCTCGCCATCGGCGATTTTCTGGACCGTCGGCCGGACGCGGTGCTGCCGGTGGTGCGCGACATCATCCTGGGTGCCGATCGCTTCATGGCCGCCGACGCCTTCGCCGCCGACTATCAGCTGCGCGCGCTGCGCCGCATGGTCGAACCGCTGTGGGGCGACATCGACTGCTTACTAACGCCGACCATTCCCGCCGTCTACGCGCGCGCGGCGGTGCTGGCCGACCCGGTGGCGCTCAATACCCGCCTCGGCCACTACACCAACCACATGAATCTGCTGGATCTGTGCGCCGTGGCGGTGCCGGCGGGTTTCCTGCCGTCCGGCCTGCCGTTCGGCGTGACCGTTCAGGCACCGGCCGGGCACGACGGGGTATTGCTTGCACTGGCGGACCGTCTGCACCGGGCGCTCAACAGCACCACCGGCGCCACCGGCCTGGCGCTGGCCGACATGCCCGCGTATGCCGCGGACAACCAGTCCGCGACACTCGAGCTCGCCGTCTGCGGGGGCCACATGCAGGGCCTGGCGCTGAACCATGAACTCACCGAGCGCGGTGCGCGTTTCCTCGAACGCACCCGCACCGTGCCCGGCTATCGCCTGTACGCGCTGGCCGGCTTCGATCCGCCACGCCCGGGCATGGTGCGCGATGCGACCGGCGCCGCCATCGAGCTCGAAGTCTGGTGCCTGCCGCTTGCCGAGGTCGGTGCCTTTCTCGCCGGCGTGCCGGCGCCGCTCGCCATCGGCACCATCGCACTCGAGGGCGGCCGCGCTGTGAAGGGATTCCTGTGCGAACCCGCTTCGATCGCCGGCGCTACCGACATCACGATCCACGGCGGCTGGCGGGCGTGGCTCGCCGGGCGCTGAGCACGTGCACGGTCCTTGCTGCATGCGTTTCGGGCCGCCATCCCTGTCGTTTTCCCGGAGGTCAACGTGAATTCCATCCACCTCGATGCCAATCCCTACCCCTGGCCTTACGACGGCGATCTCAAGCCCGCCAACACGGCCCTGATCATCATCGACATGCAGACCGACTTCTGCGGCCCGGGCGGCTATGTCGACACCATGGGCTACGACCTCTCGCTGACGCGCGCGCCGATCGAGCCCATCCGCTCGGTGCTCAACGCCTTTCGCACCGGCGGCTACCACGTCATTCACACCCGCGAGGGTCATCGGCCGGATCTGGCCGACCTGCCGGCCAACAAGCGCTGGCGTTCGCAACGCATTGGGGCGGGGATCGGCGATGCTGGCCCTTGCGGGCGGATTCTGGTGCGCGGCGAGCCGGGCTGGGAGATTATTCCGGAACTCAGACCCCTGCCCGGCGAACCCGTCATCGACAAGCCCGGCAAGGGCAGCTTCTGCGCCACGGACCTCGACCTCCTGCTGCACACGCGCGGCATCCGCAATCTCGTGCTGACCGGCATCACGACCGACGTGTGTGTGCACACGACGATGCGCGAAGCCAATGACCGCGGCTTCGAATGCCTCATTCTGGCCGACTGCTGCGGCGCCACCGACCACGGCAACCATCTGGCAGCGCTCAAGATGGTGACCATGCAGGGCGGCGTGTTCGGCGCCGTGGCGACGTCCGGCGCGCTGATGGAGGCAATCGCTTGAGCGACGGAGGGGATTTCCAACGACGTGCGCTCCCGCTGCTGTCGCTGGCCGCGGGTTTCGATGCCGGGGCGTGGTCGTGGCAGCCGTTTCGCGAGGGCATCGAGCAGGTGCCGTTGCATGAAGCCACTCCGAGCGGCTTGCGCGCGGCCTTGCTGCGCTATGCGGCCGGTGCCCGCGTCCCGGCCCATGAGCACGTCGGCTACGAGTACATCCTGGTTCTCGAGGGCGCACAGGAAGATGAGCGCGGCTGCTATCCGGCCGGCACTCTGCTGGTCAACCCGCCGGGTTCACGCCATGCCGTGCGCAGTGCCGGGGGCTGCGTCGTGCTGGCCATCTGGGAACGGCCCGTGCGCTTTGTTTAAGGCAGATGCGCCACGATGGCGCAGCCTGCGAACGACGGTCCAGGACGGTGCGCGGCCAGCACTGAACCACTCCGGCCATCCAGTAAGTCACGGCATATTTTTTCCAATCCTTTCAGTTTGTTGGCTGTTGACGTCCCCGCCGGTCCGTAAGCGACGGAATCGGTATGCGGATTGCATTGTATGCAATGATGTATGAATAAACCGGAGGGCGAACCCCATGTCCTTGCTGGATACCGAACCGCTTCGTCTGGAGGTCTCTTCGACTGCGCTGATCATCATCGACATGCAGCGCGATTTCCTTGAACCCGGGGGGTTCGGCGCGATGTTGGGCAACGATGTCTCGCTGCTGCGAAGCGCAATCGGGCCCTGACAAGCGCTGCTGGCGGCTGCACGCGCGGCCGGCCTGTTGATCATCCACACCCGCGAGGGTCACCGCCCGGACCTCTCGGACGCGCCGCCCTCCAAGCTGGCCCGTGGCGGTGGGCCCAAGCGCATCGGCGATCCCGGACCCATGGGTCGCATCCTGATCCGCGGCGAGCCGGGCCACGGCATCGTTCCCGAACTGGCCCCTGCGCCGCGCGAACCGGTCCTCGACAAGCCGGGTAAGGGCGCCTTCTACCAGACCGATCTGGCCCTGATTCTTGCCAACGCGGGCATCCGTACTCTCCTGGTTGCCGGTGTGACGACCGAGGTGTGCGTACACACCACGGTGCGCGAGGCGAACGACCGGGGTTTCGAGTGCCTGGTGGTGAGCGATGCCGTGGGGTCCTACTTCCCTGAATTTCACCGGGTCGCGCTGGCCATGATCACTGCCCAGGGCGGCATCTTCGGCTGGGTGTCCGACTCGGCACGGGTGTGCAGCGCACTCACCCGCGTGGCCGCCTGAACTCGCTCCTTCAACCCTTCTCAGAGGTTTCCCGCATGAACGGCACGGCTGCAAAAATCTGGTCGCCCGGCGACTGGAATGCGTTTTTTGGCTTCGGCACCAATATCCTGGTCAACCTGCTCACGCTGACTGCGCTGCTGCGCTACGTCCTGAAGCTGCCGGACGACATCGTGTTCGGGCGCATCCTGCCCGCCACCGGGCTGATGCTATTCCTGTCCACGGGCTACTACGCCTGGCTGGCTTTTCAGCTTGCCAAGAAAGAAGGCCGGGACACGGTGTGCGCGCTGCCATCGGGCATCAGCGTGCCGCACATGTTCGTGGTGGTGTTCGTGATCATGCTGCCCATTGCCGCCATGGCCGGCGATCCCATCAAGGGCTGGGAGGCGGGGCTGACCTGGGTGTTCATCCAGAGCTTCGTGCTCATGCTGGGCGGCTTCGTCGCGCCGTACATCAAGAAGATCACCCCGCGCGCCGCATTGCTCGGGGCGCTGGCGGGTGTCTCCATCGCTTTCATCGCCATGCGGCCGGCGCTCGAGATGTACATGGACCCGGTTATCGGGCTGGTCTGCTTCGTGATTCTGCTGGCGAGCTGGTTCGGGGGCGTACGCTACTGGCGCGGCGTTCCGGCGGGGCTGGTCGCCATCGGTGTCGGTTCGCTGCTCGCCTGGGGTGGGCTCGCTTTGGGCTTCAGCTTCGGCGGCATGAGCCTCGACAAGCTCGGTGCGTCCTTCGCAGGCTTCGGCTTCTCGGTGCCGCTGCCGGCGGTGGGCCACGTGTTCGGCGGTTTCGAGTACCTGGGCGTGATCCTGGTCACGGCCATTCCGTTCGGCATCTACGACCTCGTCGAGGCCATGGACAATGTGGAGAGCGCCGAGGCCGGCGGTGATCATTTTCCGACCACGCGCGTGATCACCGTCGATGGCGTGGTGAGCCTGATCGGCTGCCTGCTCGGCAATCCTTTCATCAACGCCGTCTACATCGGCCATCCGGGCTGGAAGGCGATCGGCGGCCGGATCGGCTACTCGGCCGCAACGGGCGTGATGGTGCTGATCCTGTCCTGGTTCGGCATCGTCGCGGTGCTGATGGCGCTGATCCCGGTGGTGGCCATCTCGCCCATCCTGCTCTACATCGGCATGCTGATCGGCGCCCAAGCCTTTCAGGAGGTGCCGAAGAGCCATGCCCCGGCGGTCGTGCTGGCCCTGATTCCCCAGGTCGCCGGTTGGGGCAAGCTGATGATCGACAATGCGCTGGGCGCCGCCGGCACGAATGCCGCAGCGGTCGGTCTCGACAAGCTGGCCGGCAGCGGTGTGCTCTATCACGGCCTCGAACTGCTCGGCAGCGGCGCCATCCTGACCAGTCTCATCCTGGCTGCGGTGGCGGCCTGCATCATCGATCGGGCCTATCAACGTGCTGCCGGCTTCGCGCTGGCCGGCGCGGTCATGACCTTCATGGGTTTCATGCATAGTGAATCGATCGGTTTGGGTCACAATCCCGCCACCGCCCTGGCTTATCTGACGATGGCCGCGGGTCTCTACGGTTATGCCCGGGTCGCTGTTCCGGCATCCGACCTGTCGTTGGCAGCCCAACCGCAATTGCGGAGCTCGGTGTAGATTGCGATTTCCTCATCCGGAGCGCCTCTCGTGGCGCTCATGACGTTTGTGGGCTCCTGTCCCGGCTTCGGCCGGGATTTTTTTGTGCCGATGTGGCCGCTGCCGGCAGTTTCGGCTATAAGGCGGGAAGGCTCAGTTGCAACCGGAGGAATGCATGATCCGGCTCTATCAGTTCCCCCCGGCCTACGGGCTATCCAGCGCCAGTCCTTTCTGCATGAAGGTGGAAACGTGGCTGCGCATGACCGGGCTGGCTTATCACCCACTGCTGGGCGATCCGCGCAAGGCGCCGAAGGGCAAGTTGCCCTATATCGAAGATGGCGATCTGAAGCTTGGGGATTCGCAGCTGATCCTGGATTATCTGCGCGCGCAATACAACGTTGATCCGGATGCCGGATTGGGGGCGCCGCAACGAGCCCTTTCGATGACCATCACGCGCATGCTCGAAGAACATTTCTACTGGGTCATGCTCCATGGTCGATGGATCGACCCGCAGGGCTGGGCCGTCACCCGCGAGGTGTTCTTCGGCGCATTGCCGCGGCCGCTGCGCGAGGTGGTTCCGCGTCTGGTTCGGCGCCAGCTGGGACGCGATCTGCGTGGCCAGGGGATCGGCCGGCATGAGTCACCCGAGATCGAGGCCATGGGCGCGGAGGATATGGATGCCCTGGCGGTCCTGCTCGGGTCCCGGCCGTTCCTGCTTGGCGATCAGGCGCACTCGGTCGACGCGGTGGCTCATGCCTTTCTGGCGGGGACACTGGCCTTTCCGGTGGATTCGCTCATCAAGGAAACCGTGGCGAGTCACGCCAATCTGGTTGCGTTCGTCGAGCGCATGAACGCGCACTTCTATCCCACCATTGAACCGGTCCCATGAGTCCGGACTGCGCCGCGGCGCCGTTCATTCACCCCGATCGGGTGCGGCGGCTGAACGATCGGCCGTGGCAGCCGAACGGTCCCGTGCTCTACTGGATGCAGCAGGCGCAGCGCGCGCGGGACAATCCGGCCCTCCTGTTCGCCTGTGGCCAGGCACATCGTCTGGGGGTGCCGGTGGTGGTGGCCTTTGGACTGATGCGGGACTACCCCGGCGCTGCGCTGCGGCATTTTCGGTTCATGCTTGAAGGCTTGGCCGAGACCGAGCGGGAGTTGGCGCGGTTCGGCATTCCGCTGCTGCTGCGCTGGGGTGAACCGACATCGGTGATTCTGGAATTGTCGCCTGATGTGGCAGGCATCGTTTGCGATCGCGCCTATCTGCCGCCGCTGGCGACGTGGCGCCAGATGGTGGCCGAGCAGTCTCCCTGCGTCGTGTGGCAGGTGGAGACCGACGTCGTGGTGCCGGCGGATCTGGTCAGCCAGCGGCTCGAGGTTGCGGCACGAACCATGCGTCCGCGCATCCTGCGCCAGATCAACGAGCACCTGCAGATGGACGACGCCAAGCCGTATCAGACCGCAAGCCCGCCGGCGCTGGCCGGGGAGTCGCTGCATGATCTCGACCGGCTGGGCGACGGACTCACCGTGGATCGAACGCCGGGTCCGGTCACGCGTTTTTTCCCGGGTGGATCGCAGGCCGCTGAGCAGGCGCTCGATCGGTTCGTCTGCTGCGGATTGATGGGGTACGCCGCCCGCCGCCGACATCCGGAGGATGAGGCGGTCTCGCGGCTTTCGCCTTATCTGCAATATGGCCAGATCGCCGTTCAGCGAGTGGCCCGGCAGGTTACTGAGACAGCCGGGGTGGATCCGGCGGACCGCGACGCGTTTCTCGATGAATTGATCGTGCGCCGGGAGTTGGCCCACAACTACACGCTGCATCATCCGGCCTGGGATCGCTATGCGGGGCTTCCCGCCTGGGCGCGGGCAACACTCGAAGCGCATGCGGGGGATCCGCGTCCCTATTGCTATGACCTGGCGACGCTGGAAGCGGCCGCCACGCATGACCCGTACTGGAACGCAGCCATGACCGAGGCCCGCCTGACCGGCTACATGCACAATCATCTGCGCATGTACTGGGGAAAGAAGATCCTGGAATGGTCGCCGGACCCTGAAACCGCGTTCGCCCGGTGCCTTGAGCTCAACAACCGCTATTTCCTCGACGGACTGTCGCCGAACAGCCATGCCAACGTCGGGTGGATCTTCGGTCTGCACGATCGGCCCTGGCCCGAGCGTCCGATTTTCGGGACGGTCCGTTATATGAACGCGGCCGGATTGGAGCGCAAGGTCGACATCGCGGCCTACGTGCAACAGGTCAAGGAAATCGACGGCGGTGACATCAAAACGTCACATAAGTGACATAAAGTTTGGTGGTTGCTCTCTCTCTCCCTGCTTATAGTGCATCGCGCGTGTCCCGGCAGACCGTTTGCGCCTGTGTTGGCGCGGACAGCCGCGGAGACTCTTCGCAAGGCTCGCCATGGGTCCAATCAGCGAAATTTGATGCAAGAGGAAATTTCATGCAAAAGAAGATCGGCTACCTCACTTTAACCGCGGCAGCCATGCTGGCTGCGCCTCTGGCGGCTCAGGCGCGGGATTACATCAGTATCGTCGGCTCCTCGACGGTCTATCCGTTCACCACCGTCGTGGCGGAACAATTCGGCAAGAGCGGGCAGTTCAAGACGCCGAAAGTCGAGTCCACGGGCACCGGCGGCGGTTTCAAACTGTTTTGTTCGGGCGTGGGCGTGGAAACTCCCGACATTTCCAACGCTTCCCGAGCCATCAAGTCCTCCGAGAAAGAGACCTGCGCCAGCAATGGTGTGAAGGAGATCGTCGAAGTCAAGGTCGGCTATGACGGTATCGTGCTGGCGCACAGCAAAGACGCCAAGCCGATGGAGCTGGAGCTCAAGCAGCTCTTCCTGGCTTTGGCCAAGGACGTGCCCGATCCCAAGGGCGGCGACAAGCTGGTTCCTAACCCGTACACGATGTGGAGCGACATCGACCGCAGCCTGCCCAAGCAGAAGATCGAAGTGTTGGGCCCTCCGCCCACTTCCGGCACACGTGATGCCCTCGTCGAACTGGGCATGGAAGCGGGATGCAAAAAGTTTCCCAGCCTCAAGGCGTTGAAAGAGAAAGATGGTGACGCCTTCAAGGCGGCCTGCCATACCATGCGTGAAGATGGCGCGTTCATCGAGGCCGGTGAGAACGACAACCTGATCGTCCAGAAGCTGACTGCCAACAAGGATGCCTATGGCATCTTCGGCTACAGCTTCCTGGAGGAAAATCTGGCGAGCGTGAAGCCGACGGTGATCGAAGGATCGCGACCCACCTACGACTCCATTTCCAGTGGCGATTATCCGCTGTCGCGTCCGCTGTTCTTCTACGTGAAGAAGGCGCATGTGGGCGTGATTCCAGGCTTGGCCGAATTCGTTGCCGAGTTCACCAGCGAGAAAGCCTGGGGTCCCGAAGGCTATCTTGCCGACCGTGGCCTGATCGCGCTGCCGGATGACGAGCGCAGCAAGGCAGCCCAGTCGGCCAAGAAAATGGCCCCGATGAAGTAATGATGTCTCTGGGGAGGTCGGGGTTTCTCGGCCTCCCTACTTTTTGCGGAATGGTGCCATGAATCCGCTGATACTGTTGATCCTGCTGATCCTCCTGAGCCTGATGGCTTTTCAAATGGGGCGACGGCGCGCATTCAAGCTGGTGGATGGCCAGTTGCGCAGCCTGCATTCCCTTCCGGTTTACTACGGGCTCTATGCGTCGCTCTGGAGTGCGGTTCCGGCCATGCTGCTCCTGATCGCCTGGACGGCATTTGACGGCTCGATTATCTCCAATATGGTCGTCGCTCAGCTTCCCGAGGCCTTGCACCAAGGCGAGCCCGGGCGAATCAATCTGCTGCTCAATGACATCCGCAACGTCCGGATGGGACTGATTTCCACAGAAACGGCGGATCCGGCTGTGGTCGCTGCGGCGCAGTACTGGGATCGACTTCAGTTTCTGGCGCATGCAGCATTGGCGGTTGTGGTCTTGGTACTCGCGATGCTGGGCGCCGTGTTTACCCTGACACGGATCCATCCGCAGCAACGTGCACGCAACGCGGTCGAGCGATTGGTTCAGGTGATGATGCTGGTGGCCGCGAGCGTGGCCATCTTGACCACGCTCGGCATCGTATTGTCGGTGCTGTTCGAATCCATCCGATTTTTCCGTCTCGTGCCCATCACCGAGTTTTTGTTCGGTATCCGCTGGAGCCCTCAGATGGCGATGCGTCCCGATCAAGTCGGTTCGTCAGGGGCTTTCGGGGCGATCCCGGTTTTCGTGGGGACCATGCTGATTTCGCTGATTGCGATGCTGGTGGCGGTCCCCATTGGCTTGTTTTCAGCGATCTATCTATCTGAATATGCACGCCCTTCGGTGCGCTCGGTCGCCAAGCCGCTGCTTGAAGTGCTTGCAGGGGTGCCCACCGTTGTCTATGGGGTGTTTGCGGTTCTGGTGGTGGCGCCGGCCATCCGTTCCTGGGGGCTCGCCATTGGGCTTGATGTCGCTTCCGAAAGCGCGCTGGCCGCTGGGATGGTCATGGGTGTCATGATCATTCCGTTCGTATCGTCTCTTTCCGATGATGTGATCAATGCCGTCCCGCAGTCCTTGCGTGATGGGGCTTATGCCTTGGGCGCGACGCCTTCCGAGACGATCCGCAAGGTCGTATTGCCGGCGGCGCTTCCGGGGATCGTCGGCAGCATCATGCTGGCGATCTCGCGCGCCATCGGCGAGACCATGATCGTGGTCATGGCCGCAGGACTGGCTGCCAATCTAACGTTCAATCCATTGGAGTCGGTTACGACCGTCACCGTGCAGATCGTGACGTTGCTGACCGGCGATCAGGAATTCGATAGTCCCAAGACCCTGGCGGCGTTTGCCTTGGGTCTGGTGCTGTTCCTGGCGACGCTGCTGCTCAATGTGATCGCACTGCGCGTGGTCAACAAGTATCGGGAGCAATATGAGTAACGAATCCCAAACACTGTTGCGGCCCGTTGACCTGATCAACCAGGGGCTCGGCAGACGTCGCGCCGCGGAGCGCCGATTCCGTGTCTACGGCATGCTGGCCATCCTTCTGGCATTGATCTTTCTGGCGCTGCTGTTCGTCAGTATCGTCAGCAAGGGCTACACCGCATTCTGGCAGACCGAGCTGAGCCTGGAAGTCACCTTCGATCCGGCTCAGTTGGATGTCGCCGACAGCGGCGATCCCCAGCAGGTCATGGCCGCTAACTACGGGGCCGTTCTCAAATCGGCGATTCGCGACCTGTTTCCCGATGTTCAAGGCCGGGGAGAACGTCGTCAGCTGTACAGCCTGATCAGCGATGGGGCCGACGACGTGTTGCGCAAGCGCCTGCTGGCTGATCCGGGTCTGTTGGGACAGACGGTTCGCTTGTGGGTGCCTGCAGGAAGCGACATCGATATGGTCATGAAAGGGCATATCGATCGCACATTGCCCGAAAGCGAGCGGCAAATCACCGACCAGCAGCTGGCCTGGATGGACACCTTGCTCCAGCAGCAGCGGCTCCAACAGCATTTCAACTGGAACTTCCTCACCACCGGCGATTCGCGCTCTCCCGAGCGGGCTGGCATCTGGGGCGCCGTGGTCGGATCGTTCATGACGCTCGCGGTGACGATGCTGCTGTCCTTCCCGCTGGGCGTGGCAGCGGCGATCTATCTTGAGGAATTCGCGCCCAAGAACCGTCTGACGGGGATCATCGAGGTCAATATCAACAATCTCGCAGCGGTGCCGTCCATCGTGTTCGGTCTGCTGGGTCTGGCCGTCTTCATCAACTTCTTTGGCCTGCCGCGCTCAGCACCGCTGGTCGGGGGTCTGGTCCTCACGCTGATGACGCTTCCGACCGTGATCATCGCCAGTCGCGCCGCGCTGAAATCGGTGCCGCCCTCGATTCGCGAAGCGGCGCTGGGCGTTGGCGCCTCGCCGCTGCAAACGGTCACCAACCATGTCTTGCCGCTGGCCATGCCCGGCATGCTGACGGGCATGATCATCGGGATGGCCCGGGCACTGGGTGAAACAGCTCCCTTGCTGATGATCGGCATGGTGGCCTTCATCGTCGACGTTCCCAAAGGCGTGTTCGATCCTGCAACCGCTTTGCCCGTTCAGATTTTTCTTTGGGCTGACAGCCCTGAAATGGGATTCACCGAACGCACCTCGGCCGCCATTATCGTGCTGCTGGCGTTTCTGTTGAGTATGAATGCCTTGGCAGTGATCCTGAGGCGACGGTTCGAGCGCCGCTGGTGATAGACTACGCGCCTTCCTGGAGGTCGATATGACAGAAGTTTCCATGAATGAGGCCCAGCAACCTGTTGCGGTCCCGTCAAGTTCCATGATGGATCGAAGCGCGGCACCCCGGGCAACGGTCGATCGAGAGGTGAGGCGTACGGTGGGTGAAGTGCGGGTCGAGAACCCCCGCATCCGTTGTAACGACATCAACGTGTATTACGGGAGCGTGCACGCCATCAAGGGCGTCAATCTCGATGTGGGTCGGAATGAAGTGCTGGCCATGATCGGTCCGTCCGGTTGCGGCAAGAGTACCTTTCTGCGCTGCCTGAATCGAATGAACGATACGATCGACGGCTGTCGCGTGACCGGCGATATTCTGCTGGATGAAAATAACATCAATAGCCGCGAGATCGATGTCGTCCCGCTTCGTGCGCAGGTCGGCATGGTGTTCCAGAAGCCCAATCCGTTTCCCAAGTCGATCTGGGAGAATGTAGCATTCGGGCCCCGAATCCATGGTCTGGCCCGAAGCCGGGCACAGCTCGACGAGGTCGTTGAATCGAGTCTGCGCCGTGCGGGTCTATGGGATGAAGTGAAGGATCGCCTCGACAAGCCGGGCACCGGTTTGTCCGGTGGTCAGCAGCAGCGCCTGTGCATCGCGCGGACCATTGCGGTGCAACCCGAAGTCATCCTGATGGACGAACCGTGCTCTGCGCTGGATCCCATCTCGACCGCCAAGATCGAGGAGCTGATTGACGAGCTACGCCAGCAATTCTCGATTTGCATCGTCACGCACTCGATGCAACAGGCGGCGCGCGTCTCGCAGCGCACGGCCTATTTTCATCTGGGCGATCTGATCGAGCTCGGCGTGACCGAGCAGATCTTCACCAATCCCCAGCATAAGTTGACCGAGGACTACATTACCGGTCGCTTTGGCTGATTGGCTGAGCGTTTTCGAACGGGACCCGCGCCGCGGGCAGTGTGGGGGTCATGAGCCAGAACCATTTGGAAGGCCATACGGTCCGCCGGTATGACGGCGAACTGAATCATCTCCATCTGCGCGTTCTGGAGCTGGGCGGCTTGGCTCTGCACCAGACCCGCAATGCCCTCATCGCCTTGCGGGATCGTGATCGGCGCGTCGCCAAGTCTGTTATCGGTCGTGAATGGGAAGTCAATCAGCTCGACGTCAATATCGACGATGAGTTGATCCTGGTGATCGCCCGGCGTGCGCCGGTCGCCCGTGACCTGCGCATCGTCATGGGGTTTGCCAAGACGGTCAACGAGTTGGAGCGGGTGGGCGATGAGGCCACCAAGGTCGCCCGTCTGGCGCTACAGGTATTCGATGGCTTCCGAATCGAACCCGCTGACGCGCTGATGTGGGATGTGCAGACCATGGGGCGGCGGGTGCTCGATTTGCTGGAGCGCGCAATGGATGCGCTCGATCGGCTGGATCTGTATCGCGCACAGGATGTCGCGGCCAGCCGCGCCGTTCTGGAGGCCGAATTCCAGGCTGGACTGCGCCGGCTGACCACCTATGTCATGGAGGATGCCCGCAACGTTGGTCAGGTCATCGCGTTGACACAGATCATCAAGTCGCTGGAGCGCATTGGGGATCATGCGCGTCACGTGGGCGAGTATGTGGTGTATCTGGTGTCCGGCGAAGATGTGCGCCACCAGAAATGCCAGCCCGATGAGACGGGCATCGGATCATCGGATGCCGAAGAATCCGACACGCACACCGATTCGCCCGATGGCAGCCCGCCCTAGCGGTGGTAGGCCGGGCTGAATTCCGCTATGGCATCGATAAAGGCCTGAACATGGCCGACCGGGATATCGGGTGTGATGCCGTGCCCGAGGTTCATGACATGCCCTGTGCCAACACCAAAGGATGACAGGATCCGCTGCACTTCTGTCCGAATCGCCGCCGGCTTCGCCCGCAGCACGGCAGGATCCAGATTGCCCTGCAATGCGACGCGGTGACCGATTCGGCGCCGCGCCTCGTCGAGCTCGATGGTCCAGTCCAGCCCCACGGCATCCGCGCCGGTATCGGCCAAGGCTTCCAGCCAGAGGCCGCCACCCTTGGTAAACACGATGACCGGAATGGCCTGGCCGTCGTGTTCCCGGATCAGCCCGTTCACGATCTGCTGCAGATAACGACGCGAGAATGCCTCGAACGCTGGCCCGCTCAGAGCGCCGCCCCAGGTGTCGAAAATCTGAACGGCTTGGGCGCCGGCGAGAATCTGCGCATTCAGATAGCTCGTTACCGCGTTGGCCAGACGTCCCAGCAGGTCGTGAGCGCGTGCGGGCTCATCGTAGATCAACGTCTTGATGTGGCTGAAACTGCCGGGACTGCCGCCTTCAACCATGTAGCAGGCAAGGGTCCAAGGGCTGCCGGAAAAACCAATGAGCGGGGTATGGCCGTCCAGTTCCTGTCGGATGAGCCGGACCGCATCCAGGACATAGCCCAGTTCGGCATCTACATCCAAGGCAGGGAGATTGCGGATGGCCTCGGCCGTCCGCAATGGGCGCTCGAATCGCGGTCCTTCACCCTCCACAAAATGCAGCCCCAGCCCCATGGCATCGGGAATAGTCAGGATGTCCGAGAACAGAATGGCCGCATCAAGGGCAAAGCGCCGCAGCGGCTGTAACGTGACTTCGCACGCCAGCTCTGGCGTACGGCAAAGGCTCATGAAATCTCCGGCCTGCTCGCGCAAAGCGCGATATTCCGGTAGATAACGTCCCGCCTGTCGCATCATCCATACCGGTGTACGATCTACCCCCTGTCGGGAAAGGGCGCGCAGGAACCGGTGGCTGGGCAGGGCGGGCGCGGTCATGATGCTGCGTCGCGCAGCAGGGCTTGTCGAATCTCGGTCTGAATGGCAGCGGCAGCCTTTGCCGGATCCGCCGCATCCCGGATGGGTCTGCCGACGACCAGGTAATCCGCGCCTTCCTGAAGCGCCTCGGTGGGCGTGACGATGCGCTTCTGATCGTCCGTTTCCCGATTGTCGAGTGGTCGGATGCCCGGTGTGACCACCACCAGGCGACCATCCACTTCCTGGCGCAGCCGTTTCACTTCCAGTCCGGAGGAAACGACGCCGTCGCATCCCGCTTCGAGTGCGCGGCGTGCACGAGACAGTACGAGTGCATCCAGGTCGCAGGCAAACCCCAAGTCGTCGAGATCGCCCCGATCCAGACTGGTCAGCGCGGTAACAGCCAGGATCTTGAGCTGCTCACCCTTGGCCGCTGCTGCAGCCTCCATCATGGACTGGTTTCCGTGGACCGTGGCGAAGGTAGCGCCCCGCTCGGCCAGACGGGCCACAGCTCGCGCCACGGTCGCCGGCACATCGAAGAACTTGAGATCCACGAACACGCGGGCATCGCGGTGACGGAGTTCATCCACCAGTTCAAAGATTCCCCCGGCCATGAACAGCTCAAGCCCGAGCTTGAAGAACCGTACCTGTCCCTCCAGTCGGTCAATGAAGTGCCGGGCCTCGGTGACGGTGGGTAGATCGACGGCGAAGATCAATCGCTCATCAACCGGGATCTCCTGATGAATCGGTTGCGTCGCCGACACTCGTTACACTCCCAGATGATCCAGTATGCCCTGGGCGGCTTCGCGCCCTTCGAACACCGCGGTGACCACCAGATCGGAACCGCGCACCATGTCGCCCCCTGCAAAGACCTTGGGATTGCTGGTTTGGCCGGTGTGCGCATGGCCGCTGGCACGGATGCGGCCATCGCTCTCCAGTTCGATGTCGAAGTCACTCATCCAGGCAGCTGGGCTGGGACGGAAACCGAAGGCCATGATCACCTGATCAGCCGGAACGACTTCTTCCGATCCGGGAATGACCTCGGGCTGGCGGCGACCCCGTGCGTCCGGCGCGCCCAGCTGGGTGGTTACGAACTTCACGCCTTCGACATGGCCATTGCCGATGATCTCGACCGGCTGGCGATTGAACAGGAAGCGCACCCCTTCCTCGGCGGCATTGCGGTATTCACGCCGCGAACCGGGCATGTTGGATTCGTCGCGGCGATAGGCACAGGTCACCCGTGCTGCGCCCTGGCGGATTGCCGTGCGATTGCAATCCATGGCCGTGTCCCCGCCGCCTAGCACGATCACGCGCTGGTCGCGCATGTCGAGTGGGGCACCCTGTACGGGGAGATTCATGACGCGGCGGACATTGGCGATCAGGTAAGGTAGCGCTTCATGCACGCCGTCGAGCTCTTCGCCCGGGAAGCCCCCGCGCATTGCGCTATAGGTTCCCATGCCCAGAAAGACGGCATCGTATTCTTCCAGCAGCTGTTCGAACGGAAGATCGCGGCCGATCTCGGTATTGAGCACGAACTGGACGCCCATGCCTTCCATCAGCTGGCGGCGGGTGTCGATCACCGACTTGTCGAGCTTGAAGGGTGGGATGCCGAATGTCAGCAGCCCCCCGATCTCCGGATAGCGATCATAGACCACCGCGGTGACGCCATTGCGCGCCAGTACATCGGCACAGCCGAGCCCTGCGGGGCCAGCGCCAATGATGGCCACCCGCTTGCCCGTCGCGACCACGTCGGACAAATCCGGGCGCCAGCCGCGCTTGACGGCCTCATCGGTGATGTATTTCTCGATGGAGCCAATCGTCACCGCCCCGAAACCGGTGTTCATCGTGCAGGCGCCTTCGCACAGGCGGTCCTGGGGACAGACCCTGCCGCAGATCTCCGGCAGGGAGTTGGTCTGATGCGACAGCTCGGCGGCTTCGAATAGCCGTCCTTCCCGGACCAGCTTGAGCCAATTCGGAATGTAGTTGTGTACCGGACACTTCCACTCGCAATAAGGGTTGCCGCAGGAAATGCACCGGCCGGACTGGGATTCCGCCGATTCGATATCGAACTGGCCATAGATCTCATCCCAGCGCCGAATGCGGATTTCAGCCTCGAGCTTGGGTGGGTCCTGACGGGGAACCTCCAGAAAGTGCAAGGGATCGCTCATGGGGATGGATATCCTCGGATAGGGATGAGGTCAGGCGGCCGTGCGCAACGAACCGATCAAATCCGCAAGGTCCATGGCCTTGGGCTTGACTAACCAGAAATGACCCACGTAGTCCGCGAAGTTGTCCAGGATTTCCTGCGCCCATGGGCTGCCGGTTTCCAGGGCATGTTCACGGATGAGGTCCTTCAGGTAGGTGCGCTGGGCTTCCATGTGTTCAGGACTGACGCGGTGGATGTCGATCAGCTCATGGTTGTGGCGATCGACGAAGTTACGTTCGAGGTCGAGCACGTAGGCGAATCCGCCCGTCATGCCGGCACCGAAGTTGATGCCGGTCGGCCCCAGTACCGCCACCACACCGCCGGTCATGTATTCACACCCATGGTCACCGACACCTTCCACAACCGCGACGGCGCCCGAATTGCGGACCGCAAATCGCTCACCGGCCTGGCCAGCCGCAAACAGCTTGCCGCCCGTGGCGCCGTACAGGCAGGTATTGCCCATGATCACTGCCTCACGGCCGACGTAGGCGCTTTGCGCGGGCGGGCGCAACACCAGCTTCCCGCCGGCCATGCCCTTGCCGACGTAGTCATTGGCATCGCCTTCCAGGAACAGATGCAGGCCGCCCGCGTTCCAGACGCCGAAGCTCTGACCCACCGTGCCCTTCAGATGGACGCGGATCGGGTTATCCTCGACCCCCGGGTTGCCGTATCGGCGCGCGATCTCCCCGGAGATTCGGGCACCGATGGAGCGGTGATTGTTGCGGGTCTGGTAGTGGAAGTCGCCCCCACCACCGGCCTCGATGGCCGGCAGCATGTCGGCCACCATGGTTTCCGCGAGTTCGCCCTTGTCGAAGGGCTCATTGTGCGGTTCCAGGCAGTATTGCGGTTTGTCCGAGCGCAGACCGAAATCGGACAACAAGGGCGTCAGATCCAGGCTCGCTGTCGCTTCGGTCGAGCCCGGCAGAATCTGTAACAGATCAGTGCGTCCGATCAGTTCCGTCAGAGAGCTCACGCCCAGACGCGCCATCCATTCCCGGGTGTCCTGCGCAATGAAACGGAAGAAGTTCATCACTTTTTCCGGCGTGCCATGGAAGTGCTTGTGGCGCAGGACATTATTCTGGGTCGCCACACCCGTGGCGCAGTTGTTCAGGTGGCAGACGCGCAGATAGATGCAGCCCAGTGCAACCATGGGTGCGGTTCCGAAGCCGAAACTTTCGGCGCCCAGGATCGCCGCCTTGACGACGTCGAGACCGGTCTTGAGGCCACCGTCGGTTTGCAGCCGCACCTTATCCCGCAGGTTGTTGGCGCGCAGGGTCTGATGAGTTTCGGACAGTCCCAGCTCCCATGGCGACCCGGCGTATTTCACCGAGGTCAGTGGGCTGGCACCCGTGCCGCCATCGTAGCCGGAGATGGTGATGAGGTCGGCATAGGCTTTGGCGACACCGGCGGCAATCGTTCCGACACCGGGCTCGGCAACGAGTTTGACCGAGACAAGGGCACGCGGATTGACCTGTTTCAGGTCGAAAATCAGCTGGGCCAGATCCTCGATCGAGTAAATATCATGATGCGGGGGGGGCGAGATCAGCGCCACGCCCGGCTTGGAATAGCGCAGCCGGGCGATCATCGGGTTGACCTTGTCCCCGGGCAGTTGCCCGCCCTCTCCGGGTTTTGCGCCTTGGGCGACCTTGATCTGCAAGACTTCCGCATTGACCAGGTAGTGGGGCGTCACGCCGAAGCGTCCGGAAGCCACCTGCTTGATCTTGGACATCTTTTCGGTGCCGTATCGCGCGGGATCTTCCCCCCCTTCGCCGGAGTTGGACCGCCCGCCGAGGCGATTCATGGCGATTGCCAGTCCTTCGTGCGCTTCAGGCGAGAGGGCGCCGAGTGACATGCCTGCGGAATCGAATCGCGGCAGGATGGCGTCGACGGGTTCCACCTGTTCGATTTGAATCGGTTTGAGATCCTCGCGGGGTGCTAGGAGATCACGCAAGGCGGTCGTAGGGCGCTCGTCGACCAATGCGGCGTAAGCCTTGTATTGGGCGTAGTCGCCCGTATTGACGGCTTGCTGCAGGGCACGGATCACATCGGGATTGAAGGCGTGATACTCGCCCCCATGGACGTATTTGAGCAGACCGCCATGGTCCATCAGCTTGCGCGGATTCCAGGCTCGCCAGGCCAGTTGCCGGATGGCCGCTTCGAGATGGGCGAAACGCGTTCCCTGGATGCGGGACACGGTGCCGGTGAAGCAGCGGCTGACTACCTCGTCGTGCAGCCCCACGATCTCGAAGAGTTGTGCGCCTCGATAACTGGCGATGGTGGAGATCCCCATCTTGGAAATGATCTTGTAGAGACCCTTGTTGATCCCTTTGCGATAGTTCTGCACCAGATCGGGCTGGATCGCTGGCGGGATCTCCCCGCTTTGTGCCATCTGATGGAGAACTTCATAGGCCAGATAGGGGTAGATTGCGGTTGCTCCGTAACCCAGCAGCACGGCGAAATGGTGGGGATCGCGCGCAGTCGCGGTCGCGACGATCAGATTCGCGCTACAGCGCAGGCCGCATCGGGTCAGGTGATGATGCACCGCGCCTGTTGCCAACAGGGCATGCACGGGATAGCGGTCGCGCACGACCTGCCGGTCATCCAGAACCAGGAAAACCTTGCCCGACTCGACCGCCGCGGCAGCGCGCCTGCACAGGTCGTCTAGCGCATCCTGCAGCGGTGTTTCGATCGGATAGTTCAGGTCGAGCTGCTCGGTCTCAAAGCCGGCGCGTTCCGGTTCCAGCAGGTTCTGGTACTTGCCCTCGGTCAGGACCGGCGAATCGAGCATGAGCCGATGGGCGTGGTCGGGGGTTTCCTCGAAGACGTTGCGCTCGGGGCCGAGACAGGTCTTGAGCGACATCACGACCTGCTCCCGCAAGGGATCGATGGGCGGATTGGTCACCTGGGCAAACTGCTGGCGGAAGTAGTCGTAGAGCGAGCGGCTGCGTCCGGAGAGCACGGCAAAGGGCGTATCGTCGCCCATGGAACCGACAGCTTCCTGGCCGGCTTCTCCCAGTACCCGCAGGATCTGATCTCGTTCCTCGAAAGACATGCCGAACAGCTTCTGGAAGACCGACAGTTCACCGTCGTTCATCGGTGAAGAGGTCAGCCGTCGATAGTGCAACTTGGATTCGATATGTCGGACATGTTCCTTCAGCCACTGCTTGTAGGGGTGGCGTGACTTGAGCATGTTGTCGATGTCGGAGGGGTAGAGGATCTGTCCGGTCGCGGTGTCGGCGGCGATCATCTGGCCGGGCTTCAGCCGGCCCTTGATGAGGACGTCCTCGGCCGCATAGTCGTAGACACCCACTTCGGAGGCCAGCGTAATGTGCCGGTCACGGGTGATGACATAACGTGCCGGACGCAGACCATTCCGGTCCAGCGCACAGGCGGCATAGCGGCCGTCGGTCAAGACGATGCCGGCCGGCCCATCCCAAGGTTCCATGTGCATGGAGTTGAATTCATAGAATGCCCGCAGATCCGGATCCAGCGTGTCCAGGTTCTGCCAAGCCGGTGGGATGAGCAGGCGCATCGCACGGAACAGGTCCATGCCGCCGGCCAGCAGGATTTCCAGCATGTTGTCCAGGCTTTCGGAGTCTGACCCCTTTAGCGAGACGATGGGCTGCAAGGCTTCGATGTCCGGCAGCAACGGCGTACGGAACAGCTTGGCTCTCGCCAGTGCCCAGTTGCGGTTGCCTTGAACGGTGTTGATCTCACCATTGTGGGCGAGATACCGGAACGGCTGAGCCAGTCGCCATTGCGGCCAGGTATTCGTGGAGAAACGCTGATGGAACACTGCCAGGGATGACTCCATGCGTTCGTCGTCCAGGTCACGGAAGAACACCGGCAGGTTGGCCGGCATGATCAGACCCTTGTAGGCGATGACATCCACGGCCAGGCTGGGAATGTAGAAATGGTCGTCCTGGGACTGCAGGGCCTTTTCGGCTTGCCGTCGCGCCAGGAACAGGCGGCGCTGAAACTCGCTGCGTTCCATGCCGGCCGGCGCGTTGACGAATATCTGTTCGATATGCGGCAGAGTCTTGAGCGCCTCATCACCGCAAGCGGATGGGTCGGTGGGGACCAGGCGCCAACCCGCCAGATCGATGCCTTGATTCGCAAGGGCGTCAGCCACGATCCCGCGCGCATGCTCGCGCTGCGCGGATTCCGGTGCGAAGAAGACCAGACCGCTGGCGTAATCGTCGGCGAGAACTAGTTCCGATTCGCGCGCAATGGCGCGTAGAAACGCATCCGGCTTCTTGAGCAGTAATCCGCAGCCATCCCCGGTTTTTCCATCGGCCGCGACGGCGCCCCGGTGAGTCAGTCGTTCCAGAGCGGTGATCGCGGTGCGCACCAACCAATGGCTGGGCTGGTCATCCATATGGGCGATCAGGCCGAAGCCGCAGCTTCCTTTTTCAAATTCCGGGCGATACAGGCCGTCGTATGTCTCGTGCATGGCGTGCTCTGCTGGCTGAAGCGAAGCATCGGCTTCGCAATGACAGGTGCGGTCAACTCGGGAATGCCTCCCCTCCCGGCGTCCGAACCCGGACGTGAGGGGGTATGCGCCGGGGGCCGTGGGGCGGCCTGCCAGTATATCCCGCAACTTTCAATCGGTTCAATGTGCAGGGAATGACGGTTCTGCCGGAGCGGCGGCATTCAAGCCGCCCGCCAGCCCCAAACGGCGCGCCTGCTCAAGGGCAAAGCGATCGGTCATCCCGGCAATATGATCGGCGACCGTCCGTGCCTGACCTGCCGTCCCGTTGGTGGAAAGCAAGTTTTGAGCCTTCAGGGCGGTATCGGCAGGCAGATCGTCCGGGTGGCTCATGAAGTGATCGAACAATGCGCGAATCAGTGCGTCGGCGTCCTGATTCATGGCAGTAACCTGGGGATGGCGATACAGCGCGCGGTAAAGGAAGCGCTTGAGTTGGCGTTGATGGGCTGCCATGGCTTCGCTGTAGGCGATCAGCGGAGCCGGTTGGATCCGGACTTCTTCCGGATCCTGGGGAGCGGCCTGCGCGAGTCGTTCCGCGCTGGTGGCGATCAGATCGCTGACCTCGCTGTTGATCATGCGGCGAACCGTTTCCGCAATATGGCGCCGGGGTGGCAGGCTGCCATAGCGCCGAGCGACAGCCTCATAGGGCGCGGCGAACAGGTCGATTTGCCGCAGTTGATCAATGCAGATCAGGCCGGATCGCAGTCCATCATCCACATCGTGGTTGTTGTAAGCGATCTCATCGGCCAGATTGGTGAGCTGTGCTTCCAGGCTGGGCTGTCCGCCCTGCAGAAACCGCGCGGCAACCGCCCCCAGTTCGGCAGCGTTCTTGCGGGCACAGTGCTTCAGAATCCCTTCGCGCGTTTCGAAGCAGAGGTTGAGCCCGTCGAAGTCGGCGTAGCGGGTTTCCAGCAGGTCGACGACGCGCAGCGATTGACGGTTGTGTTCGAAGCCGCCGTAAGGGCGCATGCAGTCGTTGAGGGCTTCCTGGCCGGCGTGACCGAAGGGCGTGTGGCCGAGATCGTGGGCCAATGCGATGGCTTCGGCGAGGTCTTCATTCAGACGCAGCGCGCGGGCGATGCTGCGCGCGATCTGCGCGACTTCAATGGTATGGGTCAGCCGGGTTCGGTACATGTCGCCAACGTGGTTGACGAAGACCTGCGTCTTGTATTCCAGTCGCCGGAATGCACCACAATGGACGATTCGGTCGCGATCGCGCTGAAATTCGGTGCGATAGGCCGGCGGGGGTTCTCCATGGAGGCGTCCACGGCTGTCGCGACTGCGTGATGCATAGCGCGCCAAGGCGGCTTCAGGGTCGAACGGAAACGATTCAGGGGCCACGTGGAAAGTGTTCCAAGAGCGCGCGCAGCGCGCCCGGGTCGGTGTCGCCACGCAGCTCGGCCTGCCCGATCGCGCGCAACAGCACGAGACGCAGGCGACCCGCCTGAACCTTCTTGTCCACGGCCATCAGCGCAAGAAACTGATCGGCGTCCAGGCTGGACGGCGCATGGACCGGCAGACCCGCGCGCTGGATCAGGCTGCGGGTGCGTTCGACGGCGGCGGCAGGCAATTGTCCCAGTCGGGCCGAGAGCTCGGCCGCCATGACCATGCCGGCCGCCACCGCCTCACCGTGCAGCCAGGCGCCATAGCCCACGCCGGTTTCGATGGCATGGCCGAAGGTGTGGCCCAGGTTCAGCAGGGCGCGCACGCCCCCTTCACGCTCGTCAGCCTCGACGATGGCGGCCTTGGTCCGGCAGGAGACAGCGATGGCGTGGGTCAATGTGTCCGCATCCCGATCGAGCAGTGCGTCGAGATGCTCCTCCAGCCAATCGAAGAATGCCGCGTCGGCAATGAGGCCGTACTTGATCACTTCCGCGATACCCGCGCGCAGCTCCCGATCCGGCAGCGTATGCAGGGTGTCCAGGTCGGCGATGACGCAGCGCGGCTGGTGGAAGGCGCCAATCATGTTCTTACCACGTGCATGGTTGACGCCGGTCTTGCCGCCCACGGACGAGTCCACCTGAGCCAGCAGGGTGGTCGGGATTTGGATGAAATCGATGCCCCGCTGATAGCAGGCGGCTGCAAAACCGGTGAGATCGCCGATCACACCACCGCCCAGCGCAATGAGGGTCGCGTCCCGACCGAAGCGGGCCGCGAGCAGAGCGTCCCAAATCCGTTCGGTGGTGGCGAGTGTCTTGGTGGCTTCTCCATCAGGCAGGATCAGCGTTTGGGGGCTGCGGCTGGCCAGTGCGCCCTGCAGCACGGGTAGGTGGTGCTGGGCGAGTACGGTATTGGTGACGATCATCACCTGGCCGGAGCCGAGGCAGGGGTCGTACAGAACCGATGCACCAAGCAATCCTGAACCGATGTGGATGGGGTAGCTGCGTGCGCCGAGATCGACAGTGACGGTTTTCATGGCGGTCGGATGCTTCGTTTCAAGAGGATGCGTGGGGCGGGGTGCGTGTGACGTTCTGCGGCTGAAGTCGCTCGGCCAAGCGCCTCGCCACATGACGCGGCTGTTCCCCATCGGTGTCTATCACCCAATCGGCGATTTCCCGATACAGCGGTTCGCGCGTCGCCAGCAACGCTTCCAGGCGCGCTTGCCGGTCGGGTGTTCTCAGCAAAGGACGATGGGTGCTGTGACGCGTGCGATGCAGCTGCTCGGGCACTGACGCCGCGAGGTAGATGACCAAGCCGCGCGCCTGGAGTGCTTGGCGAGTGTCCTTGTTCAATATGGCGCCTCCGCCCGTGGCCAGCACGATGTGATGTGCCTGGGAGAGTTCCGCGATGATGGCCGCTTCCCGACGCCGGAAGCCCACCTCGCCTTCGCGTTCGAAGATATAGGGGATATCGACACCGGTGCGGGTTTCGATTTCATGATCGGCATCGATGAAACGGTAGCTCAACAAGTTTGCCAGGCGCTGGCCCACGGTGGTCTTGCCCGCTCCCATGGGCCCGATGATAAAGATGCGCTCAGGCAAATTGTCCATGCGGGCCAGTATACCGGGGAGAGACGGGCGCAGCATCGGCCCGTCTGCGAGACCGGTGGGGTCAGGGCGCCATGGCCAAGCCTTCCTGCACGATCTTGGGCGTGATGAAGATGAGCAGCTCGCGCTTGGTATTGGCCTTGCTCGTCTGGCGGAACAGCGCGCCGAGCAGCGGAATGTCGCCCAGCAACGGCACCTTGTTGACGGTATCGTTGGTTTCCTGCTCGTAGACGCCGCCGAGCACGATGGTTTCGCCATTGCTGACTAGCACCTGGGTATTGAGTTCGCGCTTGTCGATGCTGGGGACAAAGCCACCCGTTCCGGTCGGGACCAACTGCCCCACGTTGTCCCGCGTCACCTTCAAATCCATGATGACCCGATTGTCTGGCGTGATCTGTGGAGTGACTTCCAGGGACAGCACCGCTTCCTTGAACGCGATGGAGGTACCTCCCGAAGAGCCGCCGGCGGATTGTTGATAAGGGATCTCGACACCTTGGCGGATGGAGGCCGTTTTTTGGTTGGCCGTCAGCACACGTGGATTGGACAGGATCTCGCCCTTGCCCTCGGCCTGCAGCGCTGAAAGCTCCAGGTCGACCAGGAAATCCTGACCGAGGATGGCCAGAGCGATGGACGCTGGCGTGCCCCCTGCCGGCGTGGCGGGCAAGTTGATGTTGAGCCGTTGTGGAAACCCGCCCTCTCCGGTGGGTATCTCGGTCGGAAAGACCGTTCCGTTGTCGATTCGGCTGTCGAGGGATCCGGCAACGCTGGTGTCAGTGCCGGCGAGCGTGCCGCTGAGGACGTTCAATCCGCGCTGCTTTTCGAACGAATCGATGCCGGTGAAACCGAAACGGGCGCCGAGATCACGGCTGAAGTCGTCGCTGGCAACCACGATGCGAGCCTCAATCAGCACCTGGGTGACCGGGATGTCCAGCTTGGTCACCAGATCTCGGATTTCACCCAGCCGATTGGCCGTATCCATTACCAGGAGCGTGTTCGTGCGTTCATCGACCGACACCTGTCCCTGAGCCGAGAGCAGGTTGCGTCCCTCGCTCTTGAGCAACGCGGCCAGATCCTTGGCCTTGGCGTAGTTGACCTGGATGAACTCCGAACGCATCGGCGCGGCTTGTTCGGCCTTGCGCTGCTGGTCGCGGAAGGCGGCAATCTCCGTGGACGGTGCAATCATCAGTGTGTCGCCGACCTCGCGCAGGGCGAGGCCGCGGCTCTGCATGATGATCTCCAGAGCCTGATCCCAGGGCACGTTCTGCAGCCGCAGTGCCATGGTCCCGCTGATGCTGTCGGAAAGCACAATATTGCGCCCCGAAACGTCGGCCAGGATTTGGAGCAGGGTGCGGGTTTCGACGTTCTGGAAATTGAGGCTGACCGGCGCGCCGCCGCCGAAGCGGCCGATTGCGCTGCCCGGCTCTTCGCGACGGGCCGGTGTGCGGAAGGCGATGGTGAGGGTGCCGTCGGTCTGGTAGGCCATGGCTTCCGCATTGGGTGCAGCGCGAATGGTGAGCACGGCATCCGGGCCGTTCTGGCGTGCCTCGATGCTGTAAACCGGGGTTGCAAAATCCCGTACATCCAGCCGCTGACGGAGCATCTCGGGAAGCACGGCTTTGTTGAGGGTGACCAAGGTGTCTTCGCCACGCTGGGTCATGTCCATGGTGACCTTGGGATCGGGCAGCGTGATCACGATCTCTCCCTCACCCTGCTCGCCGCGACGAAAATCCAGGCTCTTGATGCCATCGGATCGCACCGACGGCATGCGGGCTTCGGATTGCCGGGTATATGCCGGGGTGGGCATAGGCGGCGGGACCCGCTGGTTGTCCAGGGTCACGATGATGCGGTTGCCGTCGATCCGGGTCTGGTACTGGGGAAGTTCGGTGAGTTCGATCACCACCCGGGTTCGGCCGCGAGCCTCAGCCACCTGGACCGCCTGGGTCAGGCCGATGCCGACCGGAAAGCTGCGTTGGCGCGCGCGATTGGTGACCTGGGGGAGATCCAGCGCAATGCGGCTCGGCATCCGGGTCGTGAAAACACGGGGTTCCGGGGCGGGTCCGGAGAGAATCAAGCTGATGTCGAGCTGAGTCGCTCCGCGGCGACTGGTCTCGACGCGTTCCAACGCCAGCTCGGCATGGGCGGCAGCCACCAGGAAAGCCCACAGAAACCCGAATGAGAGCAGGCTTTGCCAGCGGAATGATGGTTTATGGACATGCATCGTCTTGTTCTCCACGGCCCTTGATGGCGGGCCTGTTGACTGCCCTCAGGCAGAACTCGATCCTTACTCGCTCAGGGCAATGACTGCATCGCGGGGCATCCATCCGCCCATGCCGTCCGGAACGATTTCCTTCAGCCGAATCTCCCGCTCCGAGATCGCAATCACCCGGCCGCTGTTGCGGCCCAGATAGTGGCCGACCGAGACTCGATGAATGACGCCATCTGCGGTGCGCACGAGAGCCCAGCGTTTCTCGCCGTATCCAAGCAGGCCCAGCATCCGTAACGCGTCCAGCGGGAATTCCTCGAGTGGTTGGCGGGTACGCTTCAGGTCGGGTGCCAGTCCGTTGCCGGCGGGTCGGCGGGCGAGCTCGGTCTCGGGGTTGTCGAAGGGGCTGCGGCGCGCGGCAGCGAAATAGCTGAATCGCTCGTAGGGACGCATCTGCGGGATCAGGTCGATGTCGGTCGATCTGCGGGCTTTGACTTCGGCAAAGTAGCTGTCCAGGTCCGAGTTGTCTGCGCTGCATCCCGCGATCATCACGATCAGGAGGGCGCAACCAAGCCAGCCGCGGCGCTGATTGTGGCGCCGGTTAGCGCGCTCAAGCGGGATCCGATGAACGGGGTGCTTCATGGCTTGGCTCCCGGTTTGGCGCTGGTGGCCGTGCCGACGGCGATCGGCTCTTCCAGGTAGCGATAGGTCATGGCCACTGCGTCCATGACCAGTTCACCAGCGCCCGCTTTGGTGCCGCTCAGGCTGATGTTGCTCAGCGTGACGATCCGCGGGAGCGCCGCGAGCCCACTGGCGAATTCCCCCATCTGGTGGTAGGTCCCGGTGAGCCGGATGCGAATGGGCGCCTCGGCATAGAATTCCTTCGAGCGTTCGGCTTCGGGTTTGAACACCTGCTCTTCGAGACCAGTGCTGACCCGGGTTTGCGAGATGTCCTGAAGAAGGTTGGCCATCTCTGTTTGGCTCGGTAGTTGCCGCAGCATCACGGCGAAGCGTTCTTGGATCTCACGCAGTTGGGCTTGGTATGCATCGAGATTGGCGACTTGGCGTTGCTTGGTCTCGAAGATCTGGCGTAGCTCCGGCTCACGATTCTGGGCCGCGCGGAGTGCAGAAATTTGAGGTTGGATCTGGAACCAGTAGCCCAGCCCCCCGAGAAGCACCATGATGACGACAAGTGCCAGATTGCGGACTGATGCCGGCCAGCTTCCGGGATTGTTGGCGTCGACCCCGCGCAGATCGGCGAGCAAATCGGAAAAGTCGAGTTTCATGGTTGGCCCTCCGGTTCGGCGCCCGGGCGGGTGAGCTGGGCCCGCAGCGAAAACTGAGCAAATCGGCCGTTTTTGCCTTCCTTGGTTTCGATCACGACCAGCTGTGGCGCGTGAAACCAGCTCGAGCCATCGAGATTTTTCATGTAGCTGGAAACGCGGGCGTTGGACTGGGCCTGCCCATCAAGCAGGATCTGCTCGCCCTCCTGGCGCATGGCCACGAGCGTGACACCGTCAGGCAGCGTATTGATGAGTTCGTCAAACAGATGAACGCTGATAGTGCGTTGATCCTGCAGCTGTTCGATGACGCGCATCCGATCGATCAGGTTCTGCCGCAACCTTTGTAGGTCCCGGATTTCCACGATCTGGGCATCGAGCATCTTGTTTTCCTGCTCAATGCGGCTATTCCGTGCGTTCTGTCGATCAATATGGGTCTGGATGTAGGAATTGGCGAGGAATATGCCGCCGAACGCCACGATGACTGCGCCAACGGCACTGATCAGAAATTGGCGCTGCTGGTCTTTACGTCGTTGTTCCCGCCAAGGGAGAAGGTTGATGTGGTGAGCCATCAGTCAAAACTCCGCATGGCCAGTCCGCATGCCGTCATTAAGGCGGGCGCATCCAGTTTGAGCTGCTTGGGGCGCGCGCGCGGCAATATCTTCATGTTGGCAAAGGGGTTGGCGATGCGGGTGGCCACCTCCATTTGCTCTTCGACGGTTTGATCGAGTCCCGGGATGCTGGCACATCCTCCGGCCAGAACGATCTGGCCAATCTTGTCGATGCGGTTGTTGGAGGAAAAAAAGAACTGCAAGGCACGGTCGATCTGATTGCTCACATCCTGCATGAATGGCTTGAGGACTTCTTCGCCGTAGGTTTCCGGCAGTCCGCCGCGACGCTTGGCTTTTCCGGCTTCTTCGTAGGAGAGGCCGTAGTGCGCCATGATCTCTTCAGTCAGCAGCTTGCCCCCAAACGCCTGATCCCGGCTGTAGATGATGCTGCCGCCGTGCATGATGTTGAGCGTGGTCGTCGTGGCGCCAATATCGATGACGGCCACCCCCTGGTCGGGATTCTGGAGTTGCATCTGTTCGGCAATCAGCAGACAGGCGTTTTCAAGTGCGTTCGATTCGATGTCGACGACCTTGCAAATCAGGCCGCTGAGATGAAGGGCCGCCACCCGGCTGTCGATAATGTCGTTGCGGCAGGCTGCCAGCAATACATCGACGGCATGATCTTCCTCGGTCGACGCGCCGAGCACTTCAAAGTCGAGGCCGACTTCTTCGAGCGGATAGGGGACGTATTGATCGGCTTCCAAGCGGATCTGCTGTTCCAGGTCATGCTCGGAAAGGTCCGCCGGCATGGTGATGACTTTCGAGATGACCGTAGCGCCGCCGACGGCGACGACCGCCTCCCGCGTTCGCGTGCCCGACTGTTTCACCGCTTTGCGAATGGCTTGTCCCACGGCTTCGGGGTCAGTGACTTGCTTATCGATGACCGAATCGGGTGGAAGGCCGACCGCCGCATAGCTCACGACCTGCGGTTGCTGGCGACTTCCGCCCAACTCGAGCAGCTTGACGGCGGTGGAGCTGATGTCCACGCCCAGCAGAGGTTTGATGCGATGCTTGAACAACACGTTGTGTATTCCCCGGCCCTGGCGGCGATCGGTGCGCGGGGTGCGTGCTTTCTCGCTGGCGAAAAAGTTATCCCCCGAGCATCTCGATGTCGGTGATTCAAATCGGCCGCTGATCTGTCAACTTGATCCGATTCGGCTTGTCAGATTCAGCGGGGGGCCGCGTATAATGCACGTCGGCGACCTGCCCGCTGGTTTTATCGGCTGTGTGAATCATGCCTTTACGGATCAGGCTTTTCGGCTGGTTGGCGGGAACGATGCTGACGGCGGTGACGCTGACCGCAGCGGCCGTACTGGGGTTGTACCTCTACCTCATGCCGCAACTCCCCGCCGTCCAGGCCCTGCACGATTTCCAATTCGAAGTCCCCTTGCGGATCTACACTCAGGATGGGCTGCTCATCGGTGAGTTCGGCGATCAGCGGCGGGAGCCCATAGCGTTTGATCAGTTCCCGCCATTGCTGATCAAGGCCGTGCTCGCGGCGGAGGACGACCGGTTTTTTGAGCATCCTGGTGTGGATTACCAGGGACTGTTGCGAGCGTTGTCGCGCTTGGCGCTGACGGGGGAAAAGGAACAGGGCGGCAGCACCATCACCATGCAGGTGGCGCGCAATTTCTTTCTGAGCCCTGAAAAGACCTATCAGCGCAAACTGCGCGAGATCATGCTTGCCTTTCGGATCGAGCGTGAGCTGAGTAAAGAAGAAATCCTGGCGCTTTATCTCAACAAGATTTATCTGGGGCAGCGGGCCTATGGTGTAGAGGCTGCATCCCGAGTGTATTACGGCAAGAGCGTCTGGGAGCTGTCCTTGCCCGAATGGGCGACCCTGGCGGGTCTTCCCAAGGCGCCCTCCAGAATCAACCCGATCGCCAACCCCACCGCGGCGTTGACGCGTCGTGATTACGTGCTGCAGCGCATGGCCCATCTGGGCTGGATCACCCCCGAGCAACGCGACGCGGCGTTGGCGACGCCCAATACCGCGTCGCTTCACAATACAAGCCTTGGTCTCAATGCACCCTATGTGGCCGAGATGGTGCGGCAGGAACTGCATGCACGAATGGGGGGCGACATCTACCGTTCGGGATTAACGGTCTATACGACCTTGGATAGCCATCTTCAGCGGGCTGCCGAGCATTCCCTGCGCGATGGATTGCTGGACTATGACCGCCGCCACGGGTACCGGGGACCGGAAGATCAGTGGTCAGTCAGCGAGGGGCCCGAAGCCTTGGCGCGGCGTCTGAGCGCCGTTCCGGTTGTGGGCGGTATGCGTCCCGCTGTGGTGCTGAAGGTCGAGCCAAGTGCGGCGCGGGTGCAGATCGCGGGCAAGGGCGAAGCAGCATTGGCCTGGTCTAACATGCGCTGGGCGCGTCCCTGGATGAGTGATGATCGACAGGGGGCGTATCCAGTTCGAGCGTCGGATGTTCTGAAGGCTGGGGATGTCATCCGGGTTCGTCAGGTCGGGGACCAATGGGTGTTGGCGCAAGTGCCGGAGGTTCAGGGCGCCATGGTCAGCATCAGTCCGCGTGACGGCCGTATCCTGGCATTGGTCGGCGGATTCGATTTTGTGAAAAGTCCGTTCAACCGTGCCCTTCAGGCGCGTCGTCAACCGGGCTCGAGCTTCAAGCCGTTTCTCTATGCGGCGGCTTTCGATAACGGATATACCCCCGCTTCGATCATCAACGACGCACCGGTGGAATACGCGCAAGGCGCCAAGGGCGAGGTGTGGCGGCCGGAGAACTACACCGGCCGATTCTACGGACCAACGCCGCTCCGCGACGGGCTGGTGCATTCCCGCAATCTGGTGTCGGTGCGGCTTTTGCAGGAAATGGGTGTGCGCACCGGCGTTCGCTATGTCGAGCGATTCGGTTTTCCCATTCAGCATATTCCGGCGGATCTTTCGCTCTCCTTGGGCACCGCAGAACTCACACCGCTCGAAGTTGCGCGGGGATACGCGGTTTTTTCCAGTGGTGGTTATCTGGTGACGCCTTATCTGGTCGCCAAGGTGGAAGATCATGCAGGGCGCCTGGTGTATGCCCGAACTCCGGAGATGGCCTGTGACCCATGCGATGCACAGCCGAAAATCGGGCAAGGTCGAGGGGAGAAGCGGTGGCTTTCTGACTATCCGGCCGTCACCCTCGGCGGTCCGGATTTCGTCCCGGAGCCCAGCCATGCGGCACCGCAGGTGATGGATCCACGCACGGCCTTTCTGATGACCAGTCTCATGCAGGAGGTTATTACGCGGGGAACAGGTCGCCGCGCGGCCAAGGTGGGTCGCCCTGACGTGGCGGGTAAGACGGGAACGACCAATGGCCTGCGCGATGCATGGTTCGCCGGCTACACGCCGGACCTCGTCGCGGTGACCTGGGTCGGATTTGATCAGATGCGCTCATTGGGGCGAGGGGAGTCCGGTGGCGTGACTGCAGCGCCGATCTGGGCAGACTACATGCAACAGGCGCTCAAGAATGTGCCGATCCATCCGGTTGATCCCCCGCCCGGCGTGACGGCGTTGTGGGTGTCCAAAGTGACGGGCCTGCAGACCACGCGCAGCGATCCGGCCGGACGTTACGAATACTTCCTCGCGGATCGGCTGCCGGCGGAAGCACAGACCGAATCGCCTGAAGGTATGCTTGGTCCCGAGATGCCGACGGTTCGACAGGAGGAGTTGCGCGATCTGTTTTGATTCTCTTTCGATGGGAGAGTGCGGCCATCGGCCGTTTTTTCACCGATCAGGAGGACACTTGATGGCACGTGGCATGGGCGGGAAATCCTGGCAGCAGCGCGAACGGATCATCCAGACGGCTGCTCGGATCATGGTCGAGGAAGGCGTGTGCGACTACGCGCTAGCCAAGCAAAAGGCGGCGGGGCGCCTGGGAATCGCCCGGAACAGTCCGAACTTTCCACGCAATGACGAAATCGAGGCTGCGCTTGCGGCCTATCAGCGTTTGTTTCACAGAGATTCGCAACCCGCACAACTGCGCCGACTGCGGGAGGTTGCTTGTGAAGCCATGGTCTTTTTTCAGCCGTTCCAGCCGCGGCTGGTGGGCTCGGTGCTCAGTGGTCGCGCCGACCGCCATTCGGAGATCACGCTGCACCTGTTTGCCGATTCGGCAGAGCAGGTCGCGATGCGGCTATTTGACCAAGGGATTCCCCATCATGTCGAGGAGCGGCGTGTGCGAACCGGTGCTGCCGAGTACGTGTGCTGCCCGGTGTTCCGGTTTCAGGTCGACGGGATTCCGGTTGCCGCAACCGTTTTTGATCGACATGGAATTCGGCAGCCGCCTTTGAGCCCGGTGACCAAGCGCCCCATGGAGCGCGCCAATCTGGCGAGAGTGCGCGCCTTGCTGGCAGAACCCGCAGAAGACCGTGCGGAGGTGCTGCACGCAGGCGGCTTCTGGCCGCCTGCCCGCTGAGACGCCGGGTCGCGCAGCTCAGTCGCGCTGAGCGGGATCGAGGTAGTCGCGCTGCGCCGCGCCCGTATAGATCTGCCGAGGACGGCCGATGCGCTGTTCCGGATCGTTGGTCATCTCGATCCAGTGGGCAACCCAGCCCACCGTGCGGGCGATCGCAAACATCACGGTGAACATGTTGGTTGGGAGGCCGAGCGCCTTATAGATGATGCCGGAATAGAAGTCTACGTTGGGATAGAGCTTCTTTTCCTTGAAATACTCGTCATTCAGAGCGATTTGCTCCAGTTCCAGGGCAAGTTCGAACAAGGGATCGTTTTCCTTGCCGAGGCGCTGCAGGATCTTGTGGCACATGCCGCGGATGACCGTCGCACGGGGATCGTAGTTCTTGTAGACGCGATGGCCAAAGCCCATCAGGCGGAATGCGTCGTTCTTGTCCTTGGCTTTGGCGATGTATTGGGGAATCTGTTTTACATCACCGATTTGTTCGAGCATGTTCAATACCGCCTCATTGGCGCCGCCATGTGCGGGCCCCCACAGGCAGGCAACGCCGGCGGAAATCGCAGCGTAAGGATTGGTTCCGGAGCTGCCGGCCAGCCGCACCGTCGAGGTGCTGGCATTCTGCTCATGATCGGCATGCAGGATGAACAGCATGTCGAGTGCCTGCGCGGCAACCGGATCGACTTCATAGGTTTCCGCCGGCACCGCAAACAGCATGTGCAGCAGGTTACTCGCGTAATCCAGATCGTTGCGCGGATAGACGAACGGCTGTCCGATCGAGTGCTTGTAGGCGCAGGCTGCAATGGTCGGAATCTTGGCGATCATGCGGTGCGCAAAGATTTCCTGATCGTCCTTGTTGCGGGTGTCCTGAGCGGCGTTATAAAAAGCCGACAAGGAACCGACCACACCGGTCAGCATCGCCATGGGATGCGCGTCGTAGTGGAAGCCACGGAAAAAATCCCGAAGTGACTCATGGATCATCGTGTGGTAGCGGATCGAATGATTGAACGTGTCGAGCTGGGTCTGGGTGGGCAACTCGCCATACAGCAGGAGGTAGGCGACTTCGATGAAATTGCTCTTCTCGGCCAGTTGTTCGATGGGGTAACCGCGATAGAGCAAAATACCCTGGTTGCCATCAATATATGTGATATCGCTGCGACAACTTGCGGTGGATACGAAACCCGGGTCGTAGGTGAACATGGCATGTTCACGGTACAAGCTGCCGATATCGGCCACTGCGGGGCCATGAGTGCCTTTACGGACCGGCAATTCGCATTGCTTGCCGGTGGCGGGATCGGACAGGACCAGCTTCTGTTCGCTCATCGACAGGACTCCTGCAGGGGATTTGGCTCAGGCGGGCGTATGAATGTCCACCGGTGGTTGAGGGTAATGGGCCGGATAGGCGGCGCGGGCGACACCCGAATCCACCGCTGCTTTCGCGACGGCTGGGGGAACATAATCGATCAATCGGGGATCCAGGGGAGTGGGAATGATGTAGCCGGGGCCGAACGCCAGGTCGGATTTTCCATAGGCGTTCAGGACTTCGCTGGGCACGGGTTCATGAGCCAATGCACGTAAAGCCTGGACGGCTGCAATATGCATCTCGCGGTTGATGCGTTTGGCGCGCACATCCAGAGCCCCTCGGAACAGGTAGGGAAAACCGAGCACGTTGTTCACCTGATTCGGGTAATCGCTGCGACCGGTCGCCATGATCAGATCGCTGCGCACGCGCAGTGCGACCTCGGGGCGAATTTCCGGGTCCGGATTGGACAGCGCGAAGACCACAGGGCGAGGCGCCATGGTTTTGAGCATCTCCGCAGTGACCAGGTTGGGTCCGGAGACACCGATGAAAACATCGGATTCGGCCAATGCGTCGGCCAGGGTGCGGCACGGGGTCTCAATGGCAAACGCCGCCTTGGTGGGATCAAGGTTTTCGCGTTCCCGGTGAATCACGCCGCGCCGGTCGACGAGGAGCAGGTTTTCGCGGCGTGCCCCCAGGGCGAGCAGCAGATTCATCGAGGCGATTCCGGCGGCGCCGGCCCCCAGGCAGACGATGCGCGCCGATTCGATCCGCTTATCCTGAAGCTCCAAGGCATTGAGCAGGCCGGCGGCCACGATGATGGCGGTCCCGTGTTGATCATCGTGAAAAACCGGGATGTCCAGCCGTTCCACAAGCGCCCGTTCGATCTCGAAGCAGTGCGGCGCTGCGATGTCCTCGAGGTTGATGCCGCCGAACGTCGGGGCAATGCGGGTAACGGTGTCGATGAAATCCTGCGGATTCTCGGCGTCGACTTCGATATCGAAGACATCGACATCGGCGAACTTCTTGAACAGGACGGCCTTGCCTTCCATGACCGGTTTGCCGGCCAGGGCGCCGGTATTCCCGAGTCCGAGCACCGCTGTGCCATCGGTGATGACGGCGACCAGATTGCCTTTGGAAGTGTAGCGAAAGGCATCGTCCGGATTGGCGGCAATGGCCCGTACCGGCGCGGCCACGCCGGGGCTGTATGCCAATGACAGTTCACTATAGGTCGTGAAAGGCTTGGTTACGGCGATCGCCAGCTTGCCCGGCTTGGGCTTCGCGTGGTAATCCAAAGCCGCTTGCGTCAGTTCGTCTTCCGTCATCATGGGGCGGGCTGCCGATCGAGGAGGGGGGCTACAAGGGTGCCACAAGGCGGGGCATCACCAGCGTGAGTCCCCCGCATGGTCGAGCGCGGATTCCGCCAGGCGTGGCCAAGCGCTTACTTCGTGCCGTAACGCCGGCGGAACTTGTCGACCCGACCCCCGGTATCGATGATTTTCTGCTTGCCGGTGTAAAACGGATGGCATTGCGAGCAGACTTCGATATGCAGGTCCGATCCAAGGGTGGAGCGGGTTTCGAATCGGTTGCCGCAACTGCAGGTGATGGTGACCTGCTGGTAGGTAGGATGGATGTCGGTGCGCATGGCGACGATGACCTCTGTCCGGGCCGGTCGGCCCACTGCTCGAAAACGGCTAATTCTAGCGGGACGAATCGGCAAGGGCAATAATGACGTGTCAGCCAGAATCGGCGAGGGATGACGGCGGCCATGTCGCTGCTGGGGTTTTCCGATATGATGCGCAATCATCGATGCGGCACGATCCCTACCGATTGGGCCGTTGGCTCCCGATTTCTTTGAAGTTCCGTCGCAGGATTTGGTTTGATATGACTGCTGAACAAATTGCCGCCCTGATCAAGGAGCACATGCCCGAAGCCGATCCCGTGCGGGTCGAAGGGGACGATGGCGTTCATTTCTCGGCGCTCGTGGTCTCTGGCGCCTTCAGCGGTTTGCGTCCTGTGCAGCGCCATCAGCGTGTGTACGCGGCGCTGGGTGAACGGATGGGTGGCGAGATCCATGCGCTGGCCCTGGAGACGCTCACCCCCGAGGAATGGGCGGCCCGCTGCCCAGCCGGTTGACGCGGAGATTCGGGCGGCATGGACAGGTTGGTGATTACGGGCTGCAAGCCCTTGGAGGGCGAAGCCCGCGTTTCCGGTGCCAAGAATGCCACCTTGCCCATTCTGGCGGCTTGCCTGCTGACAGACGAATCTTGCCTGGTGCGCAACGTCCCGCATTTGCATGATGTCACGACGAGCATTGCGCTCCTTTCCGGCATGGGGGTCCGGGTAACGCTGTCTGATGGCATGGGTGTCGAGGTCGACGCCAGCGCCGTGGATAACGTCCATGCCCCCTATGATCTGGTCAAGACCATGCGCGCCTCCATTCTGGTGCTGGGCCCGCTGGTCGCGCGATTTGGTGAGGCGGAAGTCTCCTTGCCGGGCGGGTGCGCCATCGGATCACGGCCGGTCAACCTGCATATCGACGGACTGACGGCGATGGGCGCCGACATCCGGGTGGAGAACGGGTATATCCGCGCGCGGGCCGGACGCCTCAAGGGTGCACGTATTGTCCTTGAGACGGTGACAGTGACCGGCACGGAGAATCTGATGATGGCGGCCACTTTGGCTGAAGGAACCACCGTGATCGAGAACGCGGCGCGTGAACCGGAAGTGGTCGATCTGGCTCATTTTCTCAACAGGATGGGCGCGCGCGTTCAGGGCGCAGGAAGCGACACCTTGGTGATCGAGGGCGCCAAGCGTCTGCATGGCACGGACTACGAGGTCATGCCCGATCGGATCGAGACGGGGACCTATCTCGTCGCCGGGGCGATCACGGGCGGACGGGTGACGTTGAAGAATGTCCGTCACGGTACGCTGGACGCCGTGTTGGCCAAACTCGAGGAGGCAGGCGCGGGGCTGGCGTACGGTGAGCACTCGATTACGCTGGACATGCGCGGCCGACGCCCGCGCGCGGTGGACATCCGGACGGCGCCCTATCCGGCGTTTCCGACCGACATGCAGGCGCAATTCATGGCCTTGAACACGGTGGCGGAAGGCGCGTCGACGATGATCGAAACCGTTTTTGAGAACCGTTACATGCATGTCCAGGAGTTGGAGCGCATGGGCGCGGACATTCGCGTACAGGGCAATGTCGCGGTGGTTCGTGGCGTAGAGCGTCTCACTGGTGCACCGGTCATGGCGACGGACCTGCGTGCTTCGGCAGGGTTAGTGCTCGGGGCCTTGGTTGCGGAAGGCGAAACCGAGGTCGATCGGATTTATCACATCGATCGCGGCTATGAATGCATTGAGGAAAAGCTGGGGCAGCTCGGCGCCCGGATCCGGCGAATTCCTGAATGAGCGCCGGCGGCGGCCGATGCAGGCGATGGTGAGTAGAAGATCGTGAGCGAATCTCAGTTGACGCTGGCCCTGTCGAAAGGGCGCATCCTTGAGGAAACGCTGCCGCTGCTGGCGCGCGTCGGGATCGTTCCGGAAGAGGACCCCGCATCCAGCCGGCGTCTGATTCTGGGAACGTCCCGACCGTCGGTCCGGCTGATCATCGTGCGGCCGACGGACGTGCCAACCTATGTCCTCCATGGCGGCGCAGACCTTGGCGTGACCGGAAAGGACATTCTCATGGAACAGAGCGGGTCGATTCTTTACGAGCCCCTGGACCTCCGGATCGGGCGGTGCCGTCTGGTCTTGGCGGGTCGCGAGGGGCGCGGTCAGGCCGGCGCGCAACCGCGGGTGGCGACCAAGTATGTTGCGGCCACCCGCGCCTTTTTTGCCGCGCGGGGACAGCAGGTCGATGTCATCAAGCTCTATGGATCCATGGAGCTGGCACCCCTGGTCGGTCTGGCGGACTGGATCGTCGATCTGGTGGATACCGGCAATACGCTGCGTGCCAATGGCTTGGTCCCATTGGAGACTCTCATGGAGATCAGCGCGCGTCTGGTGGTCAATCCGGCATCTTGGAAGACCAAGCACGCGTCGGTGCGGGCACTGGTGGCTGCCTTGGCCGAGGTGGTTGAAGCCGAAAGGGGAGTGCAATGAGCACAGGCGATCCGCTGCGTTTGCTCCGATTGACGACGGCTCAGCCGGATTTCGAGCAGGCGCTTGGTGCGCTCCGGGTTCAGGCCGAGCTCCAGCAGGCTGAAGTGCAGCATGCGGTGCAGGAAATCTTGGATGCGGTCCGGCGCGAGGGAGACGAGGCGCTGCTGGCCTATACCCGCCGTTTCGATGGATGGGCGACTGGCGCGACTGCGGCGGATCTGCAAATTCCACCTGCCGAACTGGCCGCCGCCCGGGATCGGATCGCACCGGAGCTGTGTGAGGCGCTGGAGAGCGCTGCCGATCGGTTGCGCGAATATGCCGCACGCCAGCGCCTCGAATCGTGGCGTTACACGGACGGCTTGGGCAACGTGCTGGGCCAGGAGGTGCGTCCGCTCGATCGGGTTGGCATCTATGCGCCCGGCGGCAAAGCCGCCTATCCCTCCTCGGTATTGATGAACGTGATTCCGGCGCAGGTGGCCGGCGTGCCCGAGATCATCCTGTGTGTGCCGACCCCGGAGGGTCGACGCAGCGATCTGGTGCTTGCTGCGGCCGCGATTGTCGGCGTGGAGCAGGTTTTCGCCGTGGGCGGCGCCCAAGCGGTCGCCGCGCTGGCCTACGGCACGGACACCATCCCCCGGGTGGACAAGATCGTGGGGCCGGGAAACCGCTTCGTCGCAACAGCCAAACGGCTGGTATTCGGGCAGGTTGGGATCGATATGATCGCCGGCCCGTCGGAAATCCTGATCATCTGCGATGGCCAGACCGATCCGGACTGGATTGCGCTCGACCTGTTCTCGCAGGCCGAGCACGATGAGGACGCCCAGTCGGTCCTGATCAGCCCCGATCGAGCATTTCTCGATCGGGTCGCGGATCGGATCGCCGTGTTGCTGCCGGATCAGCCGCGCCAGACCATCATCGCGCGCGCGCTGTCCCGTCGCGGTGCCTTCATCGAAACGCGTGATCTCGATGAAGCGGCCGAAATTGCCAATCGGTTGGCTCCCGAGCATCTCGAGCTCTCGGTTGAGGACCCCGAGTCGCTGTTACCGTCGATTCGGCATGCCGGTGCGATTTTCATGGGTCGATATACGCCCGAGGCTGTCGGAGATTATTGCGCGGGTCCCAATCACGTCCTGCCGACCGCGGGAACCGCGCGCTTTTTCTCACCGCTCGGGGTCTATGACTTTCAAAAGCGCAGCAGCATCATCCAGTGTGGCCCACAAGGCGGAGCGGTTCTCGGGCGGCTGGCCGCTACCCTGGCGACTGGCGAGGGTTTTGCGGCGCATGCGGGTTCTGCGGTCGCCCGGACGGGCCTGTGATGAGCGCTGATCAGGGTGCCGACGGGCGTATGCGGGATTGGGTGCGTGAAGACATCCAGGCCCTCTCGCCGTATCGCGTCCATCCCGCAGACGGCTTGATCAAGCTTGATGCCATGGAAAATCCCTATGACTGGCCAGCCGATCTCATGCAGCCGTGGCTATCGGCAATCGCGCAAGCAGCCTTGAATCGCTATCCGGATCCCCGTTCGGGCGAACTCATGCCTGTCCTGCGCTCGGCGCTGGCGATTCCGGACGCCGCCGAGGTATTGCTCGGAAACGGTTCCGACGAGCTGATCCAGATGATCATCCTGGCACTCGCGCGCCCCGGCGCGGTGGTGCTTGCGCCGGAACCCACCTTCGCCATGTACCGGCTCATTGCGCGGTGGCTCGGGGTGCGTTTCGTCGGGGTGCCGTTACGGGACGACGATTTCAGCCTCGATCGCGCGGCAATGATCGCCGCCATCCAGCAGTATCGTCCCGCCGTGGTGTTTCTCGCCTACCCCAATAATCCAACGGGCAATCCGTTCGCGCGTGAGGACATGTGCGCAATCATCGAAGCAGCGTCGGGGATCGTGGTGGTGGACGAGGCCTACGCTCCCTTTGCTTCGGACAGTTTTTTGCCCCAGGCGGGCCGCTTCGGCAATGTGCTGGTGATGCGGACTTTGTCCAAGGCGGGTCTTGCGGGCTTGCGTCTCGGGGTCTTGGCCGGTCCAGCAGCGTGGATCGCGCAAATTGACAAGGTGCGGCTTCCCTACAACATCAATGTATTGACCCAGATCACGGCCACGGTGGCGATGCAGTACCCTGCGGTGTGGCAGCAGCAGGCGACGGAAATTTGCAATCAGCGGACACGGCTGACATCGGGCCTGGCGGCACTCCCTGGTCTGATGGTTTATCCTTCAGCAGCGAATTTCCTGTTGTTCCGGGTTCCACACGGGTGTGCGCATGCGCTTCATGACGGGCTGCGTCAGGACGGCATTCTCATCAAATTGATGGACGGTACGCACCCAGCTCTGAGCGATTGCTTGCGTGTGACGGTCGGTCGACCGGATGAAAACAGACGATTTCTGGATGCCTTGCGGACGCGTCTGGAATCGCTGAATGTTGACGGCGGCAAGTAGGCAATGCCGATTGGCAGGTGTAGAATCGCGCTCGAATTTTTCCTGCCCGGGCAGGATTACGTTGGGATGACCGGCCATCGGCGGTCGTCGATCCGGCATCCCAGTCAAGATAGTTGCTATGGAGAATCCCACGAATGAGCAATGACGGGGGTGTCGATACCAGTCGGCGACGCTTTCTGACCGTCGCCACTGCGGCGGTTGGCGGCGCCGGTGCGGTGTTCGGAGTTTATCCCTTCCTCGCGGCCATGCAGCCCAGCGCTCGCGCTGAAGCGGCTGGCGCGCCGGTGGAAGTCGATATCAGCAAATTGGAGCCGGGTGCTCGTTTGACCGTCGAGTGGCGCGGCAAGCCGGTATGGGTGGTTCGGCGCACGCCGGACATGCTGTCGAAGCTGGACGGGTTGGGAAGCGAGTTGCGTGACCCTGATTCGGCGCAAGATCAACAGCCGCCCTACGCTCAGAATACCTATCGTTCCATCAAGCCTGAGTTTCTCGTTCTGATTGGGCTGTGCACGCATCTGGGGTGCTCGCCGACCTATCGCCCCGAACCGGGTGCGGCGGACTTAGGAGGCGATTGGCCGGGTGGATTCTTCTGTCCTTGCCATGGCTCACGGTTCGATATGGCCGGACGGGTGTTTGCCGGGGTACCTGCGCCGCTCAACATGGCGGTTCCGCCCCATCGCTTCGTGGGCAATTCCCAGATCATGATCGGCGATGACAAAGGAGCGGCCTGATGCGCGGTGTGATGAACAATGCCCGTGAGCTGATGCTTTGGGGTCTCGACTGGGTCGATGAGCGCCTTCCCGTCACCAAGATGTGGAAGGAACAGGTATCCGAGTACTACGCGCCGAAGAACTTCAACTTCTGGTACTTCTTCGGAAGTCTGGCGCTGGTGGTTCTGGTCAATCAGCTGCTTACCGGAATCTGGCTGACCATGAACTACAAGCCCAGCGCTCAAGACGCGTTTGCGTCAGTCGAGTACATCATGCGCGATGTTAGCTGGGGCTGGCTGATCCGCTACATGCACTCCACCGGAGCGTCGCTGTTTTTCGTGGTGGTCTATCTGCACATGTTCCGTGGACTCCTTTACGGATCCTATCGCAAGCCGCGGGAACTGGTGTGGATTTTCGGCGTATTGATCTATCTGGTGCTGATGGGCGAGGCGTTCATGGGCTATCTGCTGCCCTGGGGCCAGATGTCCTACTGGGGCGCACAGGTGATCATCTCGCTGTTTGGTGCCGTACCCTTCGTTGGTGAAGCACTGGCACAGTTCATTCGAGGTGATTTTGTCGTCTCCGATGCCACCTTGAATCGATTCTTCGCCTTGCATGTGATCGCGATGCCGCTGGTGCTGCTGGGTCTCGTCGTGGCGCATCTGATGGCCTTGCATGAAGTCGGATCCAACAATCCCGACGGCATCGAGATTCACGATAATGAGGATGAAAACGGGATCCCGGTCGATGGTATTCCCTTCCATCCCTATTACTCGGTGAAGGATATCTTTGGCGTGGTGATCTTCCTGGCCCTGGCTTCGGTGATCATCTTTTTCGCGCCCGAGTTTGGCGGATATTTCCTGGAGCACGCCAACTTCCAGGCCGCCGATCCGCTGCAAACGCCGGAGCACATTGCGCCGGTGTGGTACTTCACACCGTTCTACGCGATCTTGCGTGCCGTCCCCGATAAGCTGGGCGGCGTGATTGCGATGGGTGGCGCGGTGATGATTCTGGCGCTGCTGCCGTGGCTCGACCGGTCGAAGGTACGATCGATCCGCTACAAGGGCCCAATCTACAAGACTGCCCTGACACTCTTCGTGGTTAGCTTCCTCGGCCTGGGGTATCTGGGGATGAATCCGCCAAGCCCCACCTACACGCTGATTGCCCGGGTGTTGTCCGTGATCTATTTCCTGTTCTTCTTGGCCATGCCGATCTACAGCCGGCTGGATTCGACCAAGCCTGTACCTGATCGGCTGACCTGACGGAAGGGGAAACTGATGAACGTTTGGAAACGCATTGCGGTCTTGGGGTTTTCCCTGTTACCTTCGTTGGCTTCTGCGGCCAGCGCAGATGTCCATCTTGAGCATGCCAATATCGATGTGGGCAACGTGCAGTCCCTGCAGCGAGGCGCACAGCTCTTCCACAATTACTGTCTGAGCTGTCATTCGGCCCAGTACATGCGGTATTCGCGCATGGCCGAGGATCTGAATCTTCCGCCCGATCTGGTTGTGGATAACCTGATGTTTGCTGGCGAAAAGGTCGGCGAAACCATGACCGTTGCCATGCCGGCCGCGGATGCGGCGAACTGGTTCGGCAAGGCGCCGCCGGATCTGACGCTGACGGCGCGTCAGCGCGGGGTCGATTGGCTCTACACCTACCTCAAGTCCTTCTATGTCGACCCGAGTAAACCCTTGGGTGTGAACAATCTTGTATTCAAGGATGTGGGGATGCCGCATGTCCTGTGGGAACTGCAGGGTTGGCAGGCACTCAAGTCGGATGATGGAGACCACGACGCCGATGCCCACGGTGAGGCTGGCCACGGCGCAACGGCCGGATCACCGTTCGTACAGGTCAGTGAAGGCCAGTTGACGCCGGAAGAGTATGATCGCGCGGTGCGTGATCTGGTGACCTATATGAGCTACATCGCCGAGCCGGCGCAGCTCAAGCGCACCCAGGTCGGCGTGTGGGTTCTGCTTTTCCTGGCGGTCTTTGGGGTATTTGCATATTTATTGAAGAAAGAGTACTGGAAGGACGTTCATTGAGCATACGCTCCTATGCGCGAAAGTTGCGTGGGAGCTTGTTGCGCTGATCGCAGTCTTTTTCTCCAGGAATATCGTCCAGGGAGCACGTAATGGGTTCGACGGTTTCCCGCCGCTCCAGCATGACCTTGTTTTCCAAGGCCAATTGCCTCGATTGCCATCGGGTTCGCTTGGTGTTGGCTGAAAAAGGGGTGTCGTGCGAGATCGTCTATCCCGATCCAGAGCGGATCCATGAGGACCTGTTGGATCTGAGTCCTTACGGGAGCGTGCCGACCCTGGTGGATCGCGATCTGGTCCTTTATGACGGGCGGATCATCCTGGAGTATCTTGACGAGCGCTTCCCGCATCCCCCGTTGATGCCCGTCGATCCCGCATCGCGCGCGCGCTTTCGGCTCGCCATGCTTCGCATGGAGCGGGACTGGTACTCGGTTGCCGAAAATCTGATGGCGCTCAGCGGATCTGCCGAACGCACCGCCTTGATCCAGAAGCTTCAGGACTCACTGAAAGAAACCCAACGTCTGTTCGCATCGCCGCCTTATTTTCTGGGTCATGATTTCTCCCTCGTGGACATCACGATGGCCCCGCTGCTGTGGCGGCTGGAACAGTTCGGTATCGATTGGACGCCCGAAACGAAAATCCTGCGGGAGTATGCGGAGCGCATTTTTCAGCGTCCCGCGTTCGGTCGCAGTCTGTCCGGACAGGAAGGCACCATGCGTGCCTTGTCTTTTTAGATCGGGTTTCCGGCGCATGCTTTCCCGAAAGCCTTATCTGCTGCGGGCCATCCATGAATGGATTTGCGACAACGGCATGACGCCGCATGTGCTGGTCGACTGCGAGCAGCCGGGTGTCGAGGTTCCTGCAGAAGTGATCCGCGATGGACGTGTCGTCCTGAATATCTCGCCCATGGCGGCCCACCGGTTGAGCATGACCAACCAAGGGATCGACTTCTCCGCGCGCTTCAATGGCCATGAGCGTCACATCCGATTTCCACCGCGTGCCGTATTGGCGATTTATGCGCGCGAGAACGGTCAGGGTCTGATGTTCAGTGAGGCGGATGACGGTGACGAGCCCCCGCCGGACAATCCGCCCGTCGACCCATCTTCCGGATCCGGCGGGCGCCCCAAGCTCAGTGTCGTCAAGTGATCACGGTACGGTGCATGCTCGCGCCCTTATTCATCGCTGGCAAACGCATTTTGTACCCAACGGATCCGACGTTCGAGCAGAGGGCCCTGAATGGCCAGCACATCGAAGCGCATCGGCCGCGCGGCGTACATCAGGTGGGTATATAGGTAGGTGCGTGCTGCCAGAACCAGACGGCGGCGCTTGGAATGGCTGACAGTGGCTTCTGGAGTTCCAAAATCGGTACGTGTTCGATGGCGCACCTCGATAAAGACCAGAATCTGCTTATCGCTCATGATCAGGTCAATTTCTCCGCCTCTGCACCGGTAGTTGCGCGTGATGAGCTGCAGTCCCCGTCCAAGCAGGTGCTCCAAGGCGATATCTTCGGCTTGGGCGCCTGATCCGCTCACGGCACGGTGACCGGGGCGTCTTCGACAGGCAAACCCGGCTGCACCGTTCCGTCGCTGAAGTGCGCCCAGGGTAAATCGCGGCGGATGATTCGGCCATCTGAATCCAAGGCCAGTGTGCCGGTTGCGCCGACCATACTGACCGCGTCGGGCTGAGGAACGCTTGCCAGCTGATGCCATACACGATAGGCATCGATGCCCAACGCCTGCAGGCGGGCAACTGCTGGCGCTACGGCCGGATCGGCGCTGAGCAGCCATGGCATGTCAGGGAAGCGCACACCGTTGAGATCGGTGCTGCCATCTCGCTTGGCTGGTTGGCCGTAGACTGCCGAGGTGGCGTAGATCGGTAGGTTTCCCCCGCCCACGAAACGGATCTGAGGTTGAAGGAGTTGCGCCTGAAACATGAAGGCCGCCAGAAAGATCATGTCGGCATCCGAAGCCTGTGCGAGGCCCTCGCGCAATGCGGCTTGGAAATCGGATTGTGCCGCGTCGTAGCGGGTGATGTGGAGAACTTCCCCGCCCTGCGCGGCGAAGGTGTCCCCAAAGGCCGAATGCAAACGGGTTCCCCATTCGCTGGCCGGAGCGATCACCCATGCCCGACGATGGCCGAGGGTCATTGCCTGCTGCGCGACGATTCGAGCCTCATCCTCCGGCGGGAGACCGAACTGGAACAAACCGGGTCGGGCTTGGTCGATTCGGTTCAATGCGATCATTGGCACGGAAGGGGGTATGACGGCCGCGGCCTTTTCAACCATGGCCTTGTCGAGTGGTCCAATCACACTGCGTGCACCCAGCGCAAGCGCGTCGCGGGCGGCCGCTTCGACGCTGACGGATTGTTCGGTGACCGGAAAAAAACGCAGGGTGGGACGTCGCGACGGGGATTCCTCGAGATAGGCCCGCAGGATCCCATCCTGAATGGCTTGGCCGGCGGCGCTCCAGCGCCCGGACACTGGTAGCAATGTGGCGACGAGATGGGTATTCGGATCGGGGAGGGCCACCGACTCGGCGGATGGAGCGGGGGTGTTCGCTTCGGCCATGCGATCCAGCGCACGCAAACGTCGCGCCTGCCAGGATGCAGGGAGACCTTCGGCGCCACGCTCAAGCCATCGGCGCGCGTCCAGAGGGCGATTCTGCGCCAAGCGGGTTTCGGCCATCAGGACGGCGTAGCGAGCTTGCTGGTCGATTGTTCCCGGAATATCCGCCAATTTTTCGAGCACATTCCCAGCACGTTGCACTTCACCTGCATCCAGCCAGGCCTGCGCCGCAGCCAGTCCCGGTTCAATGCGCTCGATGCCTTCTGCGGTATCGAAGGTCGCCTGAAGCGCGCTCGGTGTGGCTTTTGCCTCGGTTGCAGCAGAATGACCCGAAGAAGGGGGGAGCGCCGGGGTGCAGGCGGAGAGCGCCAGGATGAGCGCGACGGTGGGGGCGCACGCATACCGCGAGCCCTTGCGGCGGGGCAGGATGAAGGAACGATCGAAATGGTGCATGCCGGCAGGAGTATTTGGTGAAAGAGGATGACATGGTAACGCAGAACGCGGGGGTGACGCCGGGCACGCTGTATGTCGTGGCGACACCGATTGGACATCTGGGTGATCTCTCTTCCCGTGCCTTGGAAGTTCTCGGCGCGGTCGATCTCATCGCGGCGGAGGACACGCGCCACACCCGGGGGCTCTTGACCCATTTCGGGATACAGAAGCCGTTGATCCCCCTGCATGAGCACAACGAGGCGCGACAGATGCAGATGCTGATAGCGCGCTTGCAGGCCGGCGCGGCGATCGCGCTGGTGAGCGATGCGGGTACGCCGTTGATCAGCGACCCCGGCTACGGCTTGGTTGCGGCGGCAGCGGCAGCCGGCGTTGTAATCAGTCCAATTCCGGGGCCCTGTGCCGCTATTGCCGCCCTGTCGGTGAGTGGATTGCCGACCGATCGCTTTGTCTTCGAAGGGTTTTTGCCACCGCGCCGGCCGGCGCGGCGCACCCGCTTGCAACAACTGGCGCGCGAGCGCCGCACATTGATTTTCTATGAGTCTCCGCGTCGCCTGGTCGAGGTTCTCGCTGACTGTGTCGAGGTGCTGGGCGGGGAGCGGAAAGCGTGTCTGGGGCGCGAACTGACCAAACGGTTCGAGACGGTCTATCGCGGCACGCTTGCTGACGTTCAGTCGGTCCTGACGACCCATTCCGATGCCTTGCGCGGAGAATGTGTGCTCCTGGTGGCGGGGGCAGTGGCATCCGCGACCGAAGACGCCGCTGGGAATGCGGACGCGGAGCGCATCCTGGCTGATCTGGTGGCGCAGTTGCCTGCCTCGCAGGTGGCCCGGCTGATGGACCGCTGGTTTGGTGGTGGACGCGCGCACTGGTATCAGCGTGCCATCGCCCTGCGGGCCGCGGTTGATCTATAATATCGGATGGAGTCGGCCAGGCAGTCGCTCCTTGGGCTTTGTGCCGAAGGGGAGGAAAGTCCGGGCTCCGCAGGGCGGGATGCCAGGTAATGCCTGGGCGGCGAGAGCCGACGGAAAGTGCCACAGAAAATATACCGCCGACGGCCTTCGGGTCGGGTAAGGGTGAAAAGGTGCGGTAAGAGCGCACCGCGCCGGTGGTAACACGCGGCGGCAGGGTAAACCCCATCCGGAGCAAGATCGAATAGGGGAACATGGGGCTTCGTCTCCCGGCGCGCGGCCCGTGCGCAGTTCCCGGGTGGATCGCTTGAGGTGCGCGGTGACGCGCATCCCAGATGAATGGCTGCCCATGACAGAACCCGGCTTATCGGCCGGCTCCATCTCCCCCCGTGCAGGGCATGCGCGGGGCGCTGCGTAAGATTTTTCTTTATCTATCCGCGCTAATGACTTGATTCTCAAAGCCCTCGGCGTTGTTCACGCCCGGGGGTTTTCTGCTTGCCTAAGCGTCTGTAATAAAAGACAAAAGTCTTTTGTTCAAGCCCCCTCGCTTCTGCTTGACAGGGTGGGTCAAGGCTTCCATAGTGTGTCTTGAGTGGCGAATTATGGTGGGAAGTGGCGTATTGGGGGGTTTTGAGGACAGATGTTTCGGGGTGCCAGCCAGGTAGCGATCGACGGGAAGGGCCGAGTGGCCATTCCGACGCGTTATCGCGACCATCTGACCACGCTTTGTGCGGGCCAGATGATCGTGACCGTGGATCGCGACCAGTGTTTGCTGGTGTATCCACTTCCGGCCTGGGAGGCGGTCGAGGTCGAGCTGATGCAGCTGGCCAATCTGGATCGACACGCGCGCCAGTTGCAGCGGCTCTTGATGGGCTACGCCACGGAGGTGTCCATGGATGGTCAGGGACGTTTGCAGCTCACGCCCCCGCTTCGGAAATTCGCGTATTTGGAAAGCCGCGGCATGCTCATCGGTCAAGGCAACAAATTCGAGCTGTGGTCCGAGGAGCGCTGGGAGAAGAATCAGGCCGAATGGCTGGCTGACCTGGGCATGGAGGACGGTGAAATGTCTACCGCGCTGCAGAAGCTGTCGATCTGAAGCGATTGAGGGCTGAGGTCATGGATGCGCTGCATCAGCCGGTTTTGCTGGCGGAGACTTTAGAGGCATTGGCACCTCGTGCCGGCGATCGCTACATCGACGGCACCTATGGGCGAGGAGGACATGCCGAATGCATTTTGTCGGCATTGGGGCCAGACGGACGACTCATGGTCGTGGATCAGGATCCTGAGGCGATTGCCCATGCCCGCTCGCGCTGGGCCGAGGATGCGCGCGTCACCATCGTGCATGCCAATATCGCCGATCTCGCTCAGTGCGCGCAAGTGGTCCGCTGGCGCGAGGGCGTGCAAGGCATTCTGTTCGATCTGGGGGTGTCGTCGCCCCAGCTGGATGATCCCGCGCGGGGATTCAGCTTCATGAATGACGGACCGCTGGACATGCGGATGGACGTTTCAAAAGGCCAGAGTGCGGCGCAGTGGCTGGGCAGCGTCGATGAAAGCGAACTGGCCGAGGTGTTATGGCGGTATGGAGAGGAGCGTCAATCGCGGCGTATCGCGCGCCGAATTGTCGCGGCAAGGGCGAACAAGCCCCTGACGCGAACCCGCGAACTGGCCGAGATCGTGGGGCAAACCTTGCCGCCTGGGGGGCGCCATAAGCACCCGGCGACGCGGACATTTCAGGCCATTCGGATTTACATCAATCGTGAACTGGAGTCACTGGAGCAAGCGTTGACGGCTGCGGTGCAGTTGCTGGCCCCGGGCGGACGGCTCGCGGTCATCAGTTTTCATTCGTTGGAAGATCGCGTGGTCAAACGATTCATGCGTCAAGGTGTGCAGCCGCCATCGGATCCCCTGGGATTCAACCGACCTGAACCGACGTTGAGGTGGGTGGCCAAGCAGGTCCGTGCGGGTGTTGTCGAATGTGCGGCCAATCCGCGTGCGCGCAGCGCCACGCTGCGGGTGGTGGAGAAATTGGGTTGAACAGGATCGGCACGCTATTCAACCTGCTGATGGCGCTGGCGGTGTTCGTCAGCAGCTTGGCCCTCGTGTACGTGAAGTTCAAGAATCGGGAGCAGTGGTCGGAGTTGCAACAGTTGCAGGAGGCGCGCGACGAACTGGAAGGTGAATGGAGCCGTTTGCAGCTCGAGCTCGGCGCTTGGGCGACGGCGCCGCGCATCGAGCGACTGGCCCGTGACCGGCTTGGCATGAGCACACCGGTCGCCAAAGACATCCGGTTGGTGCCCCATGAATAAGCGTCTCGGCAATCCGGTCTGGTCATGGCGCACCCGCATGATGGCGTTGCTCCTGGCACTGCTTGGAGTTGTGCTTGTTGGGCGCGCCGTGCAGCTGCATGTGTTCGACAAAGGTTTTCTTCACGGGCAGGCGCGCGAGCGTCACATGCGCGTTCTCGAGATCTCCGCGCATCGGGGCATGATCGTGGATCGGCATGGCGAGCCTTTGGCGGCGAGCACTCCGGTGGATTCAATCTGGGTCAATCCCCGACCCTTTCTGGACGACGAAGGTGCTGTAGAGAAGCTGGCCTCCGCGCTGGATATTCCCGCCGGCTCGTTGCGCAAGAAACTTGAGGATCGTCAAGAGCGGGAATTCGTCTATGTGAAGCGGCAACTTCCCCCCTATCAGTCCAAGCGAATATTGGCGATGAAACTCGATGGTCTGTACGCGCAGCGGGAATATCGCCGCTACTATCCCACCGGCGAGATCACCGGGCAGCTGCTGGGCTTCACCAATATCGACGATCGCGGGCTCGAAGGGCTGGAATTGTCATTCGATAGCTGGCTGGCGGGCCAGCCTGGAAAACGCCGCGTATTGATCGACGCCGGCAAGAAAGTGATTGATGATCTGGGCGAGATTCGTGAGGCCCGCCCCGGCCGCGATCTACAGCTCAGCCTGGATCGGCGGATTCAGTACCTGGCTTACCGGGAACTCAAGGCGGCAATGGTCGCCCATCGTGCCAAGGTCGGCTCTGTGGTGGTCTTGGATCCCCGCAATGGTGAAATCCTGGCCATGGTGAGCCAGCCCTCGTTCAATCCCAACAACCGTGAGGCGATTGTGCCGCGGCTCGCACGCAATCGGGCTGTCGTCGATCTGTTCGAGCCCGGTTCCACGCTCAAGCCGTTCATCGTGGCCACAGCCTTGGATCAGGGGCTGTTTCAGCCCGCCAGCGTGATTGATACGCGACCCGGTTGGTTTACCGTTCAGGGCAATACCATCCGGGACATCCACAACTACGGTGTTCTGGACTTGGGCGGTATCCTGGCCAAGTCCAGCAATGTGGGTGCGAGCCGTATCGCCCTGGCGATGTCTTCCGATCGCATCTGGGAGGCGTTGCGTGGCTTCGGATTCGGTGAGATGACCGCCAGCGGCTTTCCGGGCGAGCGTGGCGGCACCCTCCGCCATTTCCAGGATTGGCGTCCGATCGACCATGCGACCGTGGCCTACGGATACGGCTTGTCGACCACAACTCTGCAGTTGGCCAGTGCCTATGCGGTATTGGCTAATGGCGGTGAGCGGCGTCCGGTCAGTTTCTTCACGACCAAGCAGCTTCCCCCGGCCCATCGCGTCATCAGCGCCGGCAGTGCAGCGCAGGTCAGCCAGATGCTGGAACGGGTCGTGCGGGAAGGCACGGCGACTGCCGCCGCAATCCCCGGTTACCGAGTGGCTGGCAAGACCGGCACTGCTCGAAAGGCTGGGGTCGGCGGATATTCCGAACGTCGGTATCAGGCCGTCTTCGCGGGGTATGTCCCGGCCAGCCGCCCGCGACTCGTCGCCGTGGTGGTGATCGACGAACCCAGTGCCGGCGCCTACTACGGAGGTGCCGTGGCCGCTCCGGTATTCGCACGCATCATGGCCGGCGCCCTGCGGCTGATGGAGATTCCGCCCGATGACCTCCCCGATGGCACCGGCCTGGTGCATTCGGCGGCGAGCCCGGAGGAGCTGGGGTGAGCGCGCGGACGGTGAACTGGACGCTGAATCGCTTGTTGACACCATGGGGTGTGTCGACGGCAACGGTAGGGGATGATATCCGCATCGGTGGTTTGACGCTCGATTCGCGCGCCGTCAAGCCGAACGACCTGTTCCTCGCCTGCGCCGGACTGTCCCGACACGGCCTCGACTACGCTGAGGAGGCCGTCCGGCGAGGCGCTGCTGCCGTGGCCTTCGATCCCGCACAGGGGCGATCGCAATTGCCGGATCTGTCCGTTCCATTGGTCCCGATTCCGGATCTGGCCGGGCAGGCCAGCGCCTTGGCGGACCAATTTTATGGTACCCCCTCGACGTCGATGCGGGTCATCGGCATCACCGGCACCAACGGCAAGACCAGTTGCGCGCACCTACTGGCGCAGACACTGGACGATCCCCCGGGTGCGGCCGCGATCCTTGGGACGCTGGGCAATGGCCGGCCCGGCCATCTGGTTCCCTCGAGCCACACCACGCTCGATGCCGTGAGCGTGCAGGCCTGGCTGGCCCGGTTTCGGGAGGAAGCCGTGCGAGCGGTGGCCATGGAGGTTTCCTCTCATGCCCTCGATCAGGCGCGCGTGGCTGCGGTGCATTTCGATACCGCTATCTTCACCAATCTCACCCGCGATCATCTGGATTATCACGGAACCGAGGCGGCCTATGCGGCTGCCAAGCGGCGCCTATTCGAAATGCCGGAGCTGCGTATGGCAGTGATGTGGGCCGAGGATCCGGCGGCTTACACCATGGCTTCAGCGCTATCGGCCGACTGCCGGCAAGTCTGGGCCGGCTTGACGCCTCGAGCACGCGCCACGTTACCTGCCGGCGCTGCCCGGCTATGGGTCCGCGCCACGAAGCCCCGGGCGAACGGCGTCGATTTGGTTCTGGACGGAGATTGGGGCGAGGGCGCCGTGCATCTTCCGCTGCTGGGGCGGTTCAACGTGGCCAACGCCTTGCTCGTCCTGGCTGCGCTGGTGGGTGGCGGCCTGCCGTGGTCGGCGGCATTGGCGCGTCTGGCCGCAGTGCAACCGGTTCCCGGGCGCATGCAGCGGGTGGGCGGCGGGCGCCTGCCCCAGGCCATCATCGACTATGCCCATACCCCCGATGCCTTGGCTCAGGCGATCGCGGCGTGTCGCGAGCACGGCGCGCGGTATGTGGTCTGCGTGTTCGGGTGTGGCGGCGATCGTGATCGTGGCAAGCGTCCGCTCATGGGCGAGGTGGCCGGTCGTCTGGCCGATTCGGTGGTGCTGACTGACGACAATCCACGGAGCGAACCACCGGATGCCATCATCGCCGCCATTCGCGCAGGAATACCCGCAGGCGTGCCGGTTCGCATCGAGCGCGATCGGCGCGCCGCCATCGTGGGTGCTCTGCAGGCCGCCAGCGCCGGAGACTGGGTTCTGGTGGCCGGGAAAGGACATGAAACGGGTCAGATCTTTGCGGATCGCGAGGAACCCTTCTCGGATCTGGCCGTGATCGAAGACTGGTTCCGGGAGGCGGCGTGATTCGGGGTGAACTGGGTGCAATTGCCGAGCGCTTGGGTGCAGAACAGCACGGCACCGGCGGATCGTTCGCTGGTGTGGCCATCGATACGCGCCGCCTCGTGCCGGGCGCCCTGTTCGTGGCATTGCCCGGCAGCCGAGTCGATGGCCATGCCTTTCTGGCCGACGCCCGCGCGGCTGGTGCGGCCGGCGCGGTGGTGATGCGTCTGGATCCTACGGTCGATTTGCCGCAGTTGGTGGTGCCTGACGGTCACTCAGCGTTGGTGACGCTGGCCCTTGACTGGCGCGCCGCATTCAAGGGGCCGGTGGTGGCGCTGACGGGTAGCAATGGCAAAACCACCGTGAAGGAAATGGTCGCCAGCATTCTCGGCGTCCAAGGCGAGGTTTGGGCCACCCCGGGGAACTACAACAACGCATTGGGTGTGCCCTTGAGTCTGCTGGGCTTGGATCCGCAGCGGCATGTCGCGGCGGTGTTCGAGCTCGGCGCCAATCATGCGGGCGAAATCGCCCAGTTGACCGAATGGGTCCGCCCCGATGTCGGGCTCATCACGCAGGCCGGGCGGGCGCACCTGGAAGGCTTTGGTTCATTGGAGGGTGTTGCCCGTGCCAAGGGTGAACTGATTGCGGGGCTGTCCGCGCAGGGCGTTGCGGTGATCAACGGCGATGACCGTTTTGCAGCGTATTGGGCCGGGCTGGCTAAGGGACGCGTGGTGTACTTCGGTCTCGCGCCCGAGGCTGCGGTGCGAACCGATCCCGCAGCATGTCGGGTGGTCATCGATGCGGCCAGTCTGTCGCAGGCGTTCACGCTCGTAACCCCCACGGGCGAGGCGCCGGTGCGCCTGGGTTTTCCGGGGCGGCACAACGTGCGCAATGCTTTGGCTGCGGCAGCCGTGGGGGAAGCGCTGGGATTGCCCATCGAGACTATCGCAACCGGCCTGAGGGCGGCGCGTCCGGCCCCCGGTCGGCTGAACTGGCTCATCGGTTCGGACGGTGTTCGGGTAATTGACGATACCTATAACGCCAATCCCACCTCGATGGCCGCAGCGATCGATGTATTGGCTGAAATGACTGGTGAACGCTGGCTCGTGATGGGCGATATGGGAGAACTCGGTGCCGAGGCGGCCGCCCTGCATGGCGAGATGGGTGCCCGTGCTCGCGCGCAGGGGATTGACCGGCTCTATGCCTTGGGATCGCTCAGCGCCGCGGCCGTCGATGCGTTTGGGGGCGGGGGTCGGCATTTTGCCGACCAAGACGAGCTGATCGCATGTCTTTCCCAGGAACTGAAGCGTTCCGCCGCAACGCTGACGCTGCTTGTCAAAGGATCGCGCTACATGGCCATGGAACGGGTGGTTGCCGCCCTGAGACAGGAAGACTGACGTGTTGTACTGGCTGACTCAGCAACTGGTGGCCTATCACAGCGGCTTTCATGCCTTCAGCTACATTACGCTGCGCGCCATCATGGGCATGCTAACCGCGCTGGGGCTGGGGTTGTTGCTCGGGCCCGTGCTCATTGCGCATCTGGCACAGCGGCAGCTCGGCCAACAGATTCGCAGTGATGGACCCCAGTCGCACCTGTCCAAAGCCGGCACGCCGACCATGGGCGGGGCACTGATCTTGCTGAGCATCGCATCGAGCACCCTGCTGTGGGCCGATCTGGGCAACCGTTACATCTGGATCGCGCTGTTGACCACGCTGCTGTTCGGCATGGTCGGCTGGCTGGATGACTATCTGAAGATCTACCGCCGTTCGAGCAACGGATTGAGCGCGCGGCAGAAGTACCTCGGCCAGTCGCTGATCGGTCTGGGCGCTGCAATGACTCTCTACCTGACGGCCAATGTCCCCGCCGAGACCACGCTGATCGTTCCGTTCTTCAAGGATGTCGCCTGGGCGATGGGCTGGGCATTCGTCCCCTTTGCCTATTTCGTCATCGTCGGTGCCAGCAACGCGGTGAATCTCACCGACGGTCTCGATGGGCTGGCCATCATGCCCACGGTACTGGTCGCCGCGGGACTTGGGGTATTCGCCTATGTTGGCGGCCATGCCCAGTTCGCCAGCTACCTCGGCATCCCGCACGTTCCGGGCGCGGGGGAAATGCTCATCTTCTGCGCGGCCATCGGGGGCGCCGGACTGGCGTTTCTCTGGTTCAACACCTACCCCGCCATGGTGTTCATGGGGGATGTCGGTGCGTTGGCGCTGGGCGCGGCGTTGGGGACTATGGCGGTTGTGGTCCGGCAGGAGATCGTGCTCGGCATCATGGGTGCAGTGTTCGTCGCCGAAACCATCTCGGTGATGTTGCAGGTGGCTTCGTTCAAGCTCACCGGCCGGCGCATTTTCCGCATGGCGCCGATTCACCACCACTTCGAGTTAATGGGCTGGCCGGAACCACGGGTTATCGTCCGCTTCTGGATCATCACCGTGATTCTGGTGCTGATCGGCTTGTCGTCGTTGAAGCTGCGGTGAGGGAGGAGGTATGACTGCTTGCGCTGTCTCCGCTGCTGTTCCCCCCACCGTCGTGGTGGGCCTGGGGGTGACCGGCCTGTCCGTTGCGCGATACCTCAAGCGGCTGGGTCAGCCGTTCCGGGTCGTGGACAGTCGCCCAGCGCCGCCACATCAAGCGGCGTTGCACGAGATCTGTCCAGATGCGCCAGTGCATTTCGGGCCCTTTTCACCGGACGTTTTCGCGGGCGCCCGGCATATCGTGGTGTCGCCGGGGGTGGCGCCACAGGAACCCGCACTGCGCGAGGCGCGGGCCCGCGGCGCCCGGGTGGAAGGCGATATCGCGTTGTTTGCCCGCGCTGCCGGTGCGCCGATCGCCGCCATCACCGGCTCCAACGGCAAGAGCACGGTCACCACGTTGCTCGGGGAAATGGCGCGCTTGGCCGGCTTGCGGGTCGGCGTGGGTGGGAATTTGGGCGAGCCGGCGCTGGATCTGCTCGCCGATGACCGCGATCTGTACGTGCTGGAGCTGTCCAGCTTCCAGCTCGAAACCACCGACGTGCTGAACGCCCGGGTCGCAGCAGTCCTTAACCTTTCGGAAGATCACATCGACCGCCATGGTTCGCTGGCCGGATACGCCGCATGCAAGGCGCGCATTTTCAATGCGGCGCCGGACCGCGAGGTGCCGGTCCGCGTGCTGAACGTCGAGGATCCCGCGGTCGTGGCCATGGCGTCGCCAGGCGTTCCCGTGCGTTGGTTTGGTCTGGCCAGCGAGGAACAAAGCCACTATCGCGTCGTCAGGCACAGTGATCGTCGCTGGCTGGCCGCAGGGGATGACCGGCTGCTGCCGGTATCGGAACTGGCGCTGGTTGGTGAGCACCACCAGGCCAATGCTTTGGCCGCGCTGGCGATGGCCGATGCACTCGCATTGCCGAGAGCGGCCTGTCTGGACGCCTTGCGGCGGTTTCAGGGATTGCCGCATCGCACACAGCTGCTGATGGAAATCGGGGGGGTGCGGTTCATCGATGACTCCAAGGGAACCAACGTGGGCGCGACAGTGGCCGCCCTGCGGGGGGTTCCGGGGCCGCTGGTGCTGATTGCCGGTGGGCAGGGCAAGGGGCAGGATTTCTCCGCGCTGCGGCCGTGGGTGGCAGGCAAGGTGCGCGCGGCCGTTCTGATGGGCGAGGATGCTGACCAGCTGGCATCTGCCCTGGATGGCGCCACGACACTGCTGCGTGCCGGCGATATGGATGAAGCCGTGCGACTGGCGGCAAATCAAGCGCGTCCCGGGGATGCCGTGCTGCTGTCGCCCGCATGCGCCAGCCTCGACATGTTTCGAAACTACCACCACCGGGGCGAGGCCTTCGCCGCGGCTGTCCGGGAGTTGGGCGCATGAGTGCCGTCACCCTGCCTCGCGCCAAGACTCGCCATGATTGGCGGACGCTGGTGGCACGTGTCGACGCACCGCTTGCGCTCGCTGCGATCGGGCTGTTGATGCTGGGGCTGATCATGGTGGCATCGGCTTCCATGCCGCTGGCGGATCATCGCTTCGATGACCCCTTCCGCTTCCTGCGGCGCCAACTGGTCTATGCGGTGTTCGGCGTGGCGATCGCCGCCGCAGCACTGAAGATGCCGTTGGCGAGGCTGCAGCAGCTGGGCTTTACGCTGATGGCGGTCAGCTTTGTGTTGCTGATCGTCGTGCTGATCCCCGGCGTCGGCAAGGTGGTCAATGGCAGCGCCCGCTGGCTGGATCTGTTTGTGATCCGCATTCAGGTCTCCGAGCCGGCGCGTCTGGGCCTGCTGATATTTCTGGCCGGGTTCTTGGTGCGTCGGCAGGTGGAGGTGCGTGACACGTTCTTCGGCGTGGGGAAGGTGATGGCGCTGCTGGCCGCCGCGGGGCTCTTGCTGCTGGCCGAACCGGATCTGGGCGCAGCCGTGGTCCTGGCACTGGCGGTCATGGCCATGCTCTGGGTGGCCGGTGCGCCGATGCTGCCGTTCGTTCTTTTGTTGTTCATGGGCATGGGGTCGTTGTACTTGCTGATAGCCTTGTCGCCCTATCGGCTAGCACGGCTGACCGGCTTCATGGATCCCTGGGCAGATCCTTTCAATACCGGCTTTCAGCTCACGCAGTCATTGATGGCGATCGGATCCGGGCATTGGTTCGGCCTGGGGCTTGGTGGCAGCGTCCAGAAGATGTTCTACCTGCCCGAGGCGCATACCGACTTTCTGTTCGCCATTCTGGCCGAAGAACTGGGACTGGTGGGATCGCTCAGTGTGGTGATGCTCTATGCCCTGGTGTTCTGGCGCAGCCTGCGCATCGCCGATGCGGCGGCTCGGTCCGGTCGCTGGTTCGGTGCCTATCTTGCCGTTGGCTTGAGCGTGTGGCTGACCAGTCAGGCGTTTATCAATATCGGCGTGAACATGGGCTTGCTGCCCACCAAAGGCTTGACGCTGCCGCTCATGAGTTACGGCGGCAGCAGCTTGCTGGTGGTGTGCACGATCATCGGGCTCATCTTGCGGATCGGGATCGAAAATGCCGATCCACCCGTGCAGACCCGGAAGCCGGGGCGAAAATCATGAGCAGCGAAGTCGTCCTCATCATGGCGGGTGGTACGGGGGGGCATGTCTTCCCGGCATTGGCCGTGGCACGTGATCTGCGTCGCGCGGGTATTGCCGTCGCGTGGCTGGGCAGCCACGGCGGCATGGAAGAACGGGTCGTGGCAGCTGATGGCATTCCGTTCCATGGTCTGCATATTCGCGGATTGCGCGGCAAGGGTGCACTGACCTGGTTGCTGATGCCGGTGCGCCTGTTGCTGGCGGTGGCCGAAGCGCTCGGGGTGATGATGCGGCTGCGTCCCCGCGTGGTGCTCGGTATGGGTGGATTCGCCGCCGGTCCCGGTGGTCTCGCGGCATGGCTGCTGCGGCGACCATTGGTGGTCCATGAACAAAACGCCGTGGCAGGATGGACCAATCGGCTGCTGTCGCGGTTTGCGCGACGGACCTTGGCAGCGTATCCCAATGCGTTGCCCGGTGCAGAGTTGGTGGGCAATCCGGTGCGCCCGGCCATCGCGGCGCTACCGACGCCCGAGGTCCGTTTTGCCGGTCGCGAAGGCGCGATGCGGGTCTTGGTGCTGGGTGGGAGTCAGGGCGCCCGCGCGCTGAATCAACGGGTTCCCGAGGCGCTTGCACAAGTGTCCCGGAAAATCCCCGTCCAGGTGATTCACCAGACCGGCAACCGGGATGAGGCGTCCACGCGCGAGACCTATGCGCGTCTGGGTGTACCGGCGGACGTTCACGCCTTCATCGACGACATGGCAGCGAGCTATGCCTGGGCCGATCTGCTGGTCTGCCGCGCGGGGGCGTTGACACTGGCGGAAGTGGCCGCCGCCGGAGTGGGTTCCATCCTCGTGCCCTATCCCCACGCCGTGGACGATCACCAGACCCGCAATGCCGAATACCTGGTCAGCGCTGGCGCCGCCGTCCTGCAGCCCCAGGACACGCTGACCGACACGACGCTTGCCGAAACACTGGGCGCCCTTCTGGCCGACCGGCAGCGCCTGGGCGAGATGGCCGTGCGGGCGCGTGAGCTGGCCCGCGGGGATGCAACCGCCACGGTGGCGGCCGTGTTGCGCGCCGAAGGGGGCATGGCATGAGCAGCGTATTGCCGGCCGCCTTGTTGCAACAGGCCTGGATGCGGCGGGTACGGCGCATTCACTTCGTGGGCATGGGGGGTGTCGGCATGGCCGGCATCGCGGAAGTGCTGCTGAATTTGGGCTATCAGGTTTCCGGCTCGGATATGCGGGACAGCGCCGCACTTCAGCGCTTGGCGACCTTGGGTGCGGCGGTGACATTGGGACATGGCGCTGATCGAATTGCCGGCGCGGATGTGGTGGTGATTTCGAGCGCGATCGGCACCGAGAACCCCGAGGTTGTTGCGGCCCGGACCCAGGGCATTCCCGTGATCCCGCGCGCGCAGATGCTCGCCGAACTGATGCGCTTTCGCTATGGCATTGCCGTGGCCGGGACACATGGCAAGACCACCACCACCAGCCTGATCGCCAGCGTGTTGGCCGATGGTGGCCTGGATCCCACGTTCGTGATCGGCGGACGGCTGAACCAGGCGGGAACACACGCGCGATTGGGGACGGGGCCTTACCTGGTGGCCGAGGCGGACGAAAGCGACGCATCGTTCATGCATCTGCAGCCCATGATCGCGGTCGTCACCAATATCGATGCCGACCATCTCGATACCTATGGCGGCGATTTTGACCGGTTGCGCCAGACGTTCCTGGAGTTTCTGCACAATCTTCCGTTCTACGGGCTGGCCGTGATTTGCGCGGACGATCCCGTGCTCACCGCAATGCGCACCGATATCGGCCGACCGATTCTGACCTATGGCTTTGCGGAGGATGCCGATGTCCGGGTACGCGTCGCGCATCCGCAAGCCGGCCGCAATCATCTGGAGATTGCTTTTGGCGACGGGACCGAGCATGCCCTGACCCTGAATCTGCCCGGCCGACACAATATCCAGAACGCATTGGCCGCGCTGGCCGTGGGTCACGAACTGGGAGTGGCGCCTGCGGCCATGGCGCAGGCCCTGGAACACTTCCAGGGGATCGGGCGGCGTTTCCAGCGCTATGGGGTGATTGAGAGTCCGGCCGGCTCGATCGATCTGGTCGACGACTACGGGCATCACCCCACCGAGGTCGAGGCGACACTGGCGGCGGCGCGCGAAACCTGGCCACAGCGACGGCTTGTGGTGGCGTTTCAGCCGCATCGCTACAGCCGCACCCGGGATCTATTGGAAGATTTCGCGCGGGTGCTGTCGAAAGCCGATGTATTGCTGCTGACCGACGTCTACGCAGCGGGCGAAGCGCCCATTGCCCAGGCCGACGGACGCACCCTGGCACGGGCCACCCGGGCGCACGGTCGACTGGAGCCGGTGTTCGTGCCGACGGTCGAGGCCCTGCCCGAGGCATTGGAAGGCCTGCTGCAGCCCGGAGATGTGGTGCTGACTCTGGGCGCTGGCGACATCGGTGCGTTGCCGGGCAGGCTGTGCCGCCGCTGGGAGGGTCGATCATGAACGCACAGCGCGACACGGTGCGCGGGCGCCTGCGTCACAACGAGCCCATGATGGCCCACACCAGTTGGCGCGTGGGGGGGCGGGCAGCGCTGTTCTTCGAGCCGGCCGACGTCGCAGATCTGGCCGATTTCCTGAGTGCTTTGCCGGCGCAAACGCCGTTGTTCTGGCTTGGTCTGGGCAGCAATGTGCTGGTGCGCGACGGCGGCATCGACGGGGTGGTGATTGCAACCCATCCCGGATTGGGCGGATTGCACCGATCGGGGCCTGGCCGGGTGCAGGCACAGGCGGGTGTTCCCTGCGCCAAGCTGGCGCGTCTTTGTGAGCGCGAGCGGCTCGCCGACGGGGCATTCTTTGCCGGCATTCCCGGGACGCTGGGAGGTGCGCTGGCGATGAATGCCGGCGCTTTCGGGGGAGAGACTTGGACGCAGGTGAGCCGGGTCGAGACGATCGACCGCCAGGGTGAGCGGCGCTGGCGCCCCGCCAGTGAATTCCAGGCCGGGTATCGCCATGTGGTCATGCCGGCCGCTGAGGAATGGTTCATCACCGGCGAGTGGGCGTTCGACCCCGCAGTGGGGCCGAACGGGCATACGCATATCCGTGAACTGCTCGCGCGTCGTGCGGCTACCCAGCCGCTGGGGCTCCCGAGCTGTGGTTCGGTATTCCGCAATCCGCCGGGTGATCACGCTGCGCGCTTGATCGAGTTTGTCGGCTTGAAGGGTGCGCGGATCGGCGATGCCCAGGTCTCACCCAAGCACGCCAATTTCATTATCAATCTGGGCCATGCCCGTGCAGCCGACATCGAACGGCTGATCGTCCAGATCCAGGAGCAGGTTCGCACCGAATGTGGGGTGGACCTGATGCCGGAAGTACGCATTGTCGGGAGGCCCGCATGAGCGCACATGCCGAGGGTCGCCGGATCCAGGACCCCGCAGCATTCGGGCGGGTCGCCGTGCTGATGGGTGGGCACTCAGGGGAGCGGGAGATTTCGCTCCGCAGCGGTGCCGCCATCTTCGAGGCGTTGCGCAGTACGGGGGTGGCGGCGATCGCTGTCGACGTGCAGTCGGATTTTCTCGCGCGGCTGCCAACGCTGCGATGTGACCGCGCGTTTATCGCGCTGCATGGCCGCGGCGGCGAGGACGGCGTCATTCAGGGCGCATTGGAGCTGGCCGGGATCCCCTATACCGGCAGCGGCGTGGCGGCCTGTGCGATCAGCATGGATAAATTGCGCACCAAACAGTTGTGGCAGGCGCAAGGACTGCCCACTCCGCCGTACATGGTCCTGGTGGACGAGCCAGATGCGCAGCAGGCACTGGAGAGCCTCGGGTTGCCGCTGATCGTCAAGCCTGCGCGTGAAGGGTCCAGTCTCGGCATGAGTAAGGTGAGTGCGCCCGAAGAGATGGCCGCGGCCTTCCGCCGTGCGCGGGAATGGGACGATCGGGTCTTGGCGGAACGATGGATCACGGGCGGAGAGTACACGGTTGCGATTCTGGGCGATGTTGCGCTGCCATCGATTCGCCTGGAAACGCCGCATGCGTTTTATGACTTCGAAGCGAAATACCGCGCGGACAGCACGCGCTACCACTGTCCCAGCGGCTTGATGCCCGATCGGGAGGCAGCACTCAGTGATCTGGCACTGGCCGCTTTCCAGGGGCTTGATGCCCGGGGTTGGGGACGCGTCGATTTCATGATCGACCGGGCTGGGGCGCCCTGGCTGCTGGAGCTGAACAGCGTGCCGGGTATGACGGACCACAGTCTCGTGCCCATGGCTGCTCGGGCAGCAGGCTTGTCGTTCGAGGAGCTGGTCTGGCGGATCCTCGAAACCAGCATGGAGCAACGGTGATGAGGGCCATTCCGTCGCCCGATCGCATGCGCTCGCCGGCGCCAACTGCGCGTCGTCTGCGCGCGAGTCGAATCCCCGCGGTTGCGCCAGGTGGGCCGACGCTTCGTCGCTGGTTCGGTCGCAGCGTGGGCGTGGCGCTGGGTGTCGGAATGCTCGGCTTTCTGGCATGGCAAGCGCAGGCGCAAGGTTGGTTCGCCTTGCGTCGCGTGCTGGTGGAAGCGCCGTTCCGGCAGGTTCCGCAGGAAGTCCTCGAGCAGACCATACGTCGGCACGGCGCACCGCATCTCTGGCAGGTGGACCTCGATGTCCTGCTGGAAGATCTGCGGTCACTCGACTGGGTCGCTCGGGTGCAGGTGGGGCGCCGTTGGCCCGACGCGTTGCTGGTGCGCATCTGGGAGTACCGGCCGGTCGCGCGTTGGGGCGAGGTCGGCTTGCTGGATGCGCGCGGCGTGCGTTTCCAGATCGAATCCGGCGAGGTGGACCTGCCGTTGCTCAATGGGCCGGAGGGGTCCGAGCGTCGGGTACTGGATACCTATCGGCTGTTCCAGTCGCAGCTGTCTGCGCAGGGTACCGGTCTTCGGCAGTTGGTCGTGGATCACCGCGGTAGCTGGCGCGCCACCCTCGAAGACGGCGTGGAACTGCGTCTGGGTCCCGGGAATCCACAGTTGGCATTCAATCGCTTCATCAACAAGGTATTGCCGTTGTTGCGCTCCGAGCTGGCTGCCGTGGCTTATGTCGATATGCGCTACCCGAACGGCTTTTCGATCAAACCCAAGGAGCGCCCGGATAACGGGCGCGCAGAAGGATAACTGGCATGGCCAAGCGGCAGGAAAGCAATCTCATCGTCGGCCTGGATATCGGCACATCGAAGGTGGTGTGCATCGTGGGCGAGGTCAGCCCGGGCGGGCGAATCGAAATCATCGGCCTGGGCAGCCATCCCTCGCGCGGACTCAAGAAGGGGGTGGTGGTCAACATTGAATCGACGGTGCAGTCGATTAGACGGGCAGTCGATGAGGCCGAGTTGATGGCGGATTGCGAGATCCGTTCGGTCTATGTCGGCATCGCCGGTAGCCACGTGCGCAGCCTGAATTCACACGGCATCGTCGCCATCCGCGATCGCGAAGTGCGCGATGAGGATGTCGAGCGCGTCATCGATGCCGCGCGGGCGGTGGCCATTCCGGCCGATCAGCGCATCCTGCATACCCTCCCGCAGGAATTCATCATCGACGAGCAGGACGGCATCCGCGAGCCGGTCGGCATGTCCGGTGTCCGGCTCGAGGCCAAGGTGCATATCGTCACCGGTTCGTCCAGTGCTGCCCAGAACATCGTCAAGTGTGTCGAGCGCTGCGGTTTGCATGTGCAGGACATCATTCTCGAACAACTCGCATCCAGCTACGCCGTGTTGACGCCGGATGAAAAGGATCTCGGTGCGTGCCTGGTGGACATCGGCGGGGGAACCACCGATATCGCGGTGTTTACCGATGGCGCCATCCGTCACACCGCAGTGATTCCGATTGCCGGCGATCAGGTCACCAATGACATCGCCGTGGCACTGCGTACCCCTACGCACCATGCCGAGGAAATCAAGCTGCGTTTCGGCTGCGCTTTGCCGCAGCTGGTGTCCAGCGAGGAGAGCGTGGAGGTGCCCAGTGTCGGTGATCGGCCACCGCGCCGATTGGCCCGCCAGGTCTTGGCCGAGGTCGTCGAGCCGCGCTTCGAGGAGCTGTTCAATCTGATTCAGGCCGAGATCCGTCGGGCGGGGCTCGAAGACCTGATGGCCGCTGGCGTGGTCCTGACCGGGGGGAGTTCCCGTATGGAAGGGGTTGCGGAACTGGCCGAGGAAGTGTTTCACGCCCAGGTGAGGATTGGCGCTCCCGATCACCTCACCGGGCTGGCGGATGTGGTGCGGAACCCCATGTATGCCACAGGCGTCGGCTTGCTGATGTACGGCGCCGATCACGTCGGAATGGAGGCTCCCGCGCAACATACGGCGGTGCGCAGTATTTGGGATCGGATGAAGTCCTGGTTTCAGCGCAATTTCTGATGAAGCGTTGGGGCAGCGTGTCTTAACGAAACGAAGCGCCGCTTGGCGCAGTGAGGAGAAAGGTTATGTTTGAAATCGTTGATGGTGTTTCGGAAAACGCGATCATCAAGGTGATCGGGGTCGGCGGTGGAGGCGGCAATGCCGTGGCCAACATGGTGCGTGCAGGCATCGAAGGCGTGGATTTCATCGCTGCAAACACCGACGCTCAGGTGTTGTCTGCGACGGGCGCCCGTACGCTGCTACAGTTGGGCTCCGGGATTACCAAAGGGCTGGGTGCTGGTGCCAATCCGGAGGTGGGGCGTCAGGCGGCCATGGAAGATCGGGAGCGCATTCAGGAAGTGATTCGCGGCACCGACATGCTCTTCGTCACCGCCGGCATGGGTGGCGGGACGGGAACTGGTGCGGCTCCGGTCGTCGCCCAGGTCGCACGGGAAATGGGAATTCTCACCGTCGCGGTGGTCACCCGCCCGTTCTCTTTCGAGGGCACCAAGCGCATGCAGGTCGCACGGGATGGAATCGCCGAGCTGGCCAAGCACGTCGATTCCTTGATCACGGTCCCCAATGAGCGGTTGCTTGCGGTTCTGGGCAAGAAAATCAGCCTGCTCGATGCCTTCCGGGCTGCTGATGAAGTGCTGCACAACGCCGTCTCGGGCATCGCTGATCTCATTACGCGTCCGGGGCTGATCAACGTGGACTTTGCCGATGTGCGGACGGTCATGGCCGAGATGGGTGTCGCGATGATGGGGACGGGTCTGGCCAACGGCGATGACCGTGCCCGTTTGGCGGCCGAGAAAGCCGTCCGCAGTCCGCTGCTGGATGATGTGGATTTGGCCGGTGCGCGTGGCATCCTGGTCAATGTCACGGGCGGCCCGAAGCTCTCGATCGGTGAGTTCCAGGAAGTGGGCGAGACGGTGCGCGAGTTCGCATCCGACGAAGCCACGGTGGTGGTCGGGATGGTGATCGATCCGGAGATGGATGAGGACATCCGGGTCACTGTAGTGGCGACCGGATTGGATCGGGCGCAGGCGCGCGTCGAAGAGCCGCCGGTCCGTCTGGTGCAGCGCAACGCCTCTGGGGAGGTCAATTACAGCGATCTGGAGCGGCCCGCCATCAATCGCAAGCGCAGCGTCCAGGAACGCGGTATCCGTGCCGGCGAGAGCGATCTCGACTATCTGGATGTCCCGGCATTTCTGCGCCGACAGGCCGATTGAGGTCGTCGGTCAGCGTATCGCGGTGATGCCTGTTACACCGATTAGGTATAATCGGCAGGCTCGACTGCTCGACAGGGAGTATCCTGGCGGGCTGCGGCCGTTTTCCGACCGGAAAACGGGGCTCATAGTACAGGTGAAAGCATGCTGAAGCAGCGCACATTGAAAAACACGATCCGGGCAACCGGGGTCGGTCTGCATTCCGGACAAAAGGTGTTCATGACCCTGCGGCCGGCACCGGTGAATGCCGGAATCACATTTTGCCGTGTGGATCTACCAGGCTGTCCCAGCATTCGGGCTTGTCCGGAATGCGTCGGGGATACCCGGCTGTCCACCACGCTGATTCAAGGCGGGGTGCGTGTCGCGACCGTCGAACATCTGCTGTCGGCGTTGGCCGGATTGGGCATCGACAACGCGTTCGTGGATCTCAGTGCTGCTGAAGTGCCGATCATGGATGGAAGCGCGGGACCTTTCGTCTTTTTGATTCAGTCCGCCGGCATCGAGGAGCAGAACGCGGCCAAGCGGTTTATCCGGATCAAGAAAACGGTTCGGGTCGAAGAAGACGGCAAGTGGGCGCGGTTTGATCCTTATGAAGGTTTCAAGGTGGGCTTCACCATTGACTTCAACCACCCTGTCTTCAAACAACACGCCAAGCATGCGGAAGTCGATTTTTCCACGACCTCGTTTGTGAAGGAGATCAGCCGGGCACGAACATTCGGATTCATGCGCGACATCGAAGCCCTTCGACAGAACAATCTTGCGCTCGGCGGAAGCCTGGACAATGCGGTGGTGCTCGACGATTACCGCGTGCTCAACGAAGACGGTTTACGGTATGAGAACGAATTCGTGAAGCACAAGATCCTCGATGCCATCGGGGATCTGTACCTGCTCGGCGAGGGACTCATTGGCGCATTTCGCGGGTACAAATCCGGCCATGGGCTCAACAACAAGCTGCTGAGGGCGTTGCTGGCCCAGCCTGATGCTTGGGAACGGGTCAGTTTCGCGCGTCAGGACGAGGCGCCGCTGCGCTACGCACCAACGCTGGCTGCGGCATTGTCCTAGCGCATCGGCGCTTTCGCGCGGGCAGCCAGACGCCGCAGAACGTCGGCGAAGCTGGCGTCTGAGCTGTGCGCGGCCAGTTGTTCAAGCGAACGGGCCGCCTCGGCGGATGGCGCAGGGATTCGTCGCGCTGGGGGGGCGGTCGGCTGCCGGTCGGTCGGCATGACGATCACCTCAATGCGCGTGACCCCGAATCCGAATTCGACGAGTCGCGGCAGCAGGGCGGGTCCGAGATAGCGAAGTCGGCTGGCCCAGCCGGGACTGTCCGCCGCGAGTATGGCGGTCTGGCCCCGAACGTTGGCCAGTGTGCAATGCTGATCCAAGGGTTCGGGCAGGTAAGGGCGCAGGCGCTGATTGAGGAGCGCGAGTGCCGCGGCCCGCGTCATCAGGTCGGCGGCCTCGCCTTTGTGGCCAAAATGCCGTAACAGGAGTCTGGGGCCGTAAGACATGAACGCATCCTGTCGTTGTCGAACCGACATGCTCCTTCAAGCTCGCCTGTGGATGCAACTACGGGGGCTCGAACGCGTCGCCATGACGAATCCATCCCCCGTCTTCCCGCCCGATTGACCCGTGCCCGTCGCGCGCATATGGTGTAGTCCCTTTGCCAGTCGCGGCGATGCCGGATTGACGTGTCCACCCACCAAAGTCATTTGTGATGATTGCAAACCCACTCAAACGGATCTTCGGCAACAGCCACCAGCGCACGGTCAAGCGACTGGCCAAGGTCGTCCAGAAAATCAATGCGCTGGAGTCCGAGCTGGCGGCCTTGCCGGATGCGCGACTCCGTGCAAAGACGGTCGAGTTCCGCGGCCGCCTGGCGAAAGGCGAAGCGCTCGATGCACTGTTGCCCGAGGCCTTCGCCGTCGTGCGCGAGGCCGGCAAGCGCGTGATGAACATGCGGCATTACGACGTCCAGCTGATGGGCGGCATGGTGCTGCACCACGGCAAGATCGCCGAAATGCGCACAGGCGAAGGCAAGACCCTGGTGGGAACCCTCGCCGTCTATCTGAATGCCCTGACCGGCAAGGGCGTGCACGTCGTGACGGTCAACGACTATCTCGCCAGCCGCGACGCAGCCTGGATGAAGCCGCTTTATGAGTATCTGGGCCTGACAGTCGGCGTGATCGGTGCCGGCCAGGTACCCGATGAGAAGCGCGCAGCCTATGCTGCGGACATTACCTACGGAACCAACAACGAGTTCGGATTCGACTATCTCCGCGACAACATGGCCTTCCGTCTGGAAGAGCGTGTTCAGCGGCCACTGCATTTCGCCATCATCGACGAGGTCGACTCCATCCTCATCGATGAGGCGCGCACCCCGCTCATCATTTCCGGTGCCACCGACGACAGCACGGAGCTCTATGAGCGGGTCAACCAGATCGTACCGCGTTTGATTCGCCAGCAAGAGGAAGAGGGCCCGGGCGATTTCTCAATGGACGAGAAGGCGCGTCAGGTTCATCTGACTGAGGAAGGACATCAGCATATCGAGGAGCTGCTGATGGAAACCGGGCTGTTGGAGCCCGGTGAAAGCCTCTACGATGCCGCCAATATCGCTTTGATGCACCACGTCAATGCGGCCTTGCGTGCGCACCACCTGTTTCAGCGGAACGTTCACTACATCATCCAAGGTGGCAAGGTCGTCATTGTCGACGAGTTTACCGGACGTACCATGCCCGGGCGTCGCTGGTCCGATGGCCTGCACCAGGCCGTCGAAGCCAAGGAAGGCGTGGATATCCAGCCCGAAAACCATACCCTGGCGTCGATCACCTTCCAGAACTACTTCCGGTTGTACGACAAACTGGGGGGCATGACCGGAACGGCCGACACCGAAGCCTTCGAATTCCATCAGATCTACGGCCTTGATGTGGTCGTGATTCCCACCAATCGACCCATGGTGCGCAAGGATCTTCCCGATCAGGTCTTTCTGACCCGCAACGAGAAGTACGAGGCCATCGTCGCCGATGTCAAGAGCTGTCGGGAACGTGTTCAGCCGGTTCTGGTCGGAACGGCCTCCATCGAGGCCTCGGAAGTCTTGTCGGCCCTGCTCAAGCGCGAAGGCATCGCGCATGAAGTGCTCAATGCCAAACAGCACGAACGCGAAGCCGACATCGTGGCCCAGGCCGGTCGCCCCGGCGCGGTCACCATTGCCACCAACATGGCCGGCCGCGGAACGGACATCATCCTTGGTGGCAATCCGGAACTGGAACGCCGCACGCTTGGAGAAGATGCCACTCCCGAGCAGATCGCCGCTGTCGAGACTGCTTGGAAGGCGGCGCACGATACGGTATTGGAGGCCGGTGGTCTGCACATCATTGGTAGCGAGCGCCATGAATCCCGCCGCATCGACAATCAGTTGCGCGGCCGTGCCGGGCGCCAGGGCGATCCAGGTTCCAGCCGGTTCTATCTCTCATTTGAAGACGACTTGCTGCGCATCTTCGGCTCCGAGCGGCTGTCCAGTCTGATGCAGCGCTTGGGGATGACCGAAGGGGAAGCCATGGAGCATCCCTGGGTGACGCGCGCGATCGAAAACGCTCAGCGCAAGGTGGAAAGCCACAATTTCGATATCCGCAAGCAGTTGCTGGAATACGATGATGTGGCCAACGAGCAGCGCCGGGTGATCTATCAGCAGCGTAACGACTTGCTGCACCAGGGTGATGTCGCCGAAACCATCACTCGCATTCGCGAAGATGTGGTGCGTCAGGTCACGTTCCGCTACCTACCACCCGATACGGTGGAGGATCTTTGGGATGCTGCGGGACTCGATGAGGTGCTGCGTCAGGAGCTGGGCATCGATTTCGGTGTGGCGCGGTGGCTGGAGAGCGATCGACGGCTCGAGCCGGAAGGCGTGGTCCAGCGCATCATTGATCGCCTGCTGCAGGCCTATCGTGCCATGGAAGGCCAGATCGGTCCCCAGGCCATGCGTCAGGTCGAGCGATCCGTCATGCTGCGGGTGATCGATCAGCATTGGCGTGACCACCTGGCCAACATGGATTATCTGCGTCAAGGCATTCATCTGCGCGGATACGCCCAGAAGAATCCGCGCCAGGAATACAAGCGCGAAGCCTTCGAGATGTTTTCGCAGATGCTGGAAACCATCAAGCAGGAAACACTGTTTACGCTCCATAAGCTGCAGTTTCAGCCGGATGAACCGACGATCCGCCCAGAGCCTGCACCGGTGCGCATGCAGTTCGAACATGCACAGGCCGGCGCCATGGCGGGTGAAGCAGAGGCCGAAGCGGTGCAGGAACCCCGGTCACAAACGCCGGTTCGAGTCGATCGCAAGGTTGGCCGTAACGAACCCTGTCCGTGTGGCTCCGGCAAGAAGTTCAAGCACTGCCACGGGCGACTGAGCTGAATTCATGGCGGCTGGATCGATTCCCTTCGACACGTTGCCGCCTGTGCGCGGCCTTCGTGTGGGCACCGTCATGGCCGGAATTCGCAAGGCAGGTCGGCGGGATCTGGTGCTGTTCGAGTTCGGCGAGCAGGCCACCACGGCCGCCGTATTCACCCGCAATGCGTTCTGTGCTGCGCCGGTCATTCTGGCCCGTCGCCACTTGCAGGCGGCGCGCCCTCGCGCGTTGCTGATCAATACTGGGAACGCCAATGCCGGAACCGGTTCGACCGGCGAGAGTGACGCACGGCGGTGCTGCGCGTCGCTGGCTGCACTGCTGAACTGCGCGTCCGAGACGGTCCTGCCGTTTTCGACCGGCGTGATCGGCGAGCGACTGCCGGTGGACCGCATCATCGCCGCGCTGCCTGCGGCAGTGGCTTCGCTCACGCCGGATGGCTGGCCGGATGCCGCGTGGGGCATCATGACCACCGACACGCAACCCAAGGCCGTCACCCGCACCTTCGAGGTGGCGGGGCAGAAGGTGACCGTGAACGGCATCGCCAAGGGTGCGGGCATGATTCGGCCCGACATGGCGACCATGCTGGCGTTCGTGGCGGTCGATGCGGCCATCGAGCCGGATGATCTGCAGCGCACGCTCGCGCAAGCGGTCGCGGACAGCTTCAACTGCATCACGGTCGACGGGGATACCTCCACCAATGACGCCTGTTGTCTGGTTGCAACCGGCGAAGGGCCACGGCTTGCACCGGCTGATCCGGGCTGGCCGGCTTTCCAGGCAGCGCTGAATGAAACCTGTCTGTCCCTGGCCCAAGCCATCGTGCGCGACGGTGAAGGCGCCTCGAAGTTCATCACGATACGGATCGAACAGGCTCGTGACGTCGCGGAAGCGCGCCGGGTGGCCGATGCCATCGCCCATTCACCGCTGGTCAAGACCGCGTTTTTCGCCAGCGATCCGAACTGGGGGCGTATCCTCGCCGCGATCGGGCGCGCCGGTGTCGACGATCTTGCCTTGGACGGGGTGGAGGTCGATCTGGATGAGATCGGCGTGGTGCGCGCCGGTGGCCTTGCCTCGGCCTATCGTGAGACCGATGGGCAGCGGGTCATGGATCGTACGGACATCACCATCACGGTGCGTTTGGCGCGTGGCGACGCTGCAGTCCGTATCTGGACCTGCGACCTGGGGCACGACTATGTGCGGATCAATGCGGAATACCGTACCTGACCCGATATGAAATTCTCCGCTGTGCCGGTGGCCGTGGGCGTGCTGACCGATGCGCAAGGCCGGTTCCTGGTGGCCCGCCGGGCGCTTGGCAAGCCCTGGGGGGGTTATTGGGAATTCCCGGGCGGCAAGCGCGAGCCCGGCGAAACCCGTTGGCAGGCCCTGGTGCGTGAGTTGCACGAGGAACTGGGCATCGAAGCACGCCAAGGGGTGCCGCTGATTCGCCTGATGGCCGAGCCGGGTCCTGCGTCGGCGGTGCTGCTCGATGTCTGGCAGGTGGCGTCCTATGAAGGCAAGCCGGTCGGCCGGGAGGGTCAGGCGCTGAGCTGGGTGGCGGCGAAAGAGCTGGATGCGCTGGCGATGCCGCCGGCCAACCGGGTGATTCGCCGTGCCTGTCACCTTCCCGACCGCTACCTCATCACGCCGCCCGACCCGATGCCACTGTCCGCATTGGCGGCAGGCCTGCAGCAAGCCGTCCACCGGGGGATCCGGTTGATTCAGATTCGCCGGCCGGGCGCAGTCCCCGACGAGCTGGCGGCACTGGCGGACCTCCTGCGCCCCATGCGTGAAAGCCATGGGCTCATCGCGCTGCTGAACGGTTCGCCCGAGCAGGCCTTGGCCTGGGGGTACGACGGCGTGCATCTGACCGGCCAGCGTCTGGCTTCATTCCCGGGCAAGCCAGCAGGACTGAGCTGGGTCGCAGCGTCCTGCCACAATCCGGGCGATCTGGCGCGCGCGACGGCGCTGGAAGTGGATTTTGCGGTGCTTTCCCCCGTGCGGTCGACACCTGGTCATGCGAACGTTCCGCCGCTTGGCTGGCGAACCTGGGCACGTTGGGTTCGCGATGCGCGTCTGCCGGTGTATGCCTTGGGCGGCATGCAAGTGGCGGATCTCAATACGGTCCGCCGCTTTGGGGGACAGGGCATTGCGGCCATCCGCGGGTTGTGGTCGTCATATGGCTGAGCGCATCGGCCAATCTGGCGTGGACCACGCACGATCCGGTCTCAACCCGGTCATGAGGATGGTCGATGCGCTATCCTCCGGCCTCCCGTGACTCACCAGCCAAGCACCCCATGTCGCAGCGTTTGCAAGGCTTGAAGGACTTCATTGCGCGCTGGCGCTTCCCGCTGCTCATGCTCGCGGCCATCGTGCTCGGCGTGGCGGTGCTGGGGGGACTGCGGCATCTGGTCCAGAGCCTGGACTACGAGGCGCTCACGCGCGCCATGAAGGCGACGCCGGGGGATCGTCTCGTCATGGCGGTTCTGGCCACCCTGTTCAGCTACCTGGCACTGACCGGCTACGATTTCTCCGCGCTTCGGTACCTGGGCGCCAGGATGCGGCCGGCTACGGTCATGCTGACGGCCTTTATTGCTTACGCGGTGGGAAATTCCGTTGGATTGGGCGTGATGACCGGTGGCGCGGTGCGCATGCGGCTTTACACCGCGGCCGGACTTGAAACCAGTCAGATTTTCCGCGTCATCGGTTTCAATGCCGGCGCGTTCGGGCTGGGCGTAACGGTGTTCGGCGCGGCCGGCATGGTCGCGGGCGCCGAAAACGTCGGCACTCTGCTGCCGTTGCCGCCGCTGGTTCTCCAGGGCGCTGCTGGGGCGACCTTGCTGGCTATCGGCGGATTCATCGCATTGTGCGGGATGCGGGCGCGACTGCGCATCGGTCATTGGACGACGTTCAACCTGCCGCCCGCGAGGTTGCTCGTGCAACAGGTGGTCATTTCGGTCATCGATCTGGCGGCCTGCGCAGCGGCATTGTGGTGCCTGATGCCCGAAACGGCGGTTTCTTTCGCGGGCTTCCTGGTCTACTTCGCGATCGCGATCAGCCTGGGGGTATTGAGCCATGTTCCGGGTGGTCTCGGCGTTTTCGAAGCCGTCATGCTGCTGGCCTACGGTCCGCATGCACCGACCGAGGCGATTCTCGGTGCCTTGATCCTGTTCCGCGGCGTGTATTTCCTGCTGCCATTGACACTGGCGACATTGCTGCTGGTGGGCCATGAACTGCATCGCGCGACCGATACGCCGGTCGGGCGCGCGGCGGCGCGGCTTTCGCCGGTGCTCCTCGCCATTCTCGTCTTCATCGCCGGCATCTGGCTGCTCGCCTCGGGCGTGACGCCCACGACGATTGAAACGACCGATATTCTGGCCTTGCATGTTCCCTTGTCGCTGGTCGAAATCGCCCATATGCTCGGTGGATTGACCGGTTTGACGCTGCTGTTTGTCGCGCGCGGCTTGTTGCATCGTCTGGATGCGGCTTGGTGGGCGGCGCTGATTCTGACGTTCCTTGCCGCAGTGCTGGCCTTGCCGAAAGGGATCGCCTGGACCGAAGCAACCGGGCTCGTGATTCTCGGCACGCTGTTATGGGTATTCCGGGCCGAGTTCGGCCGCCATTCGACCTTGCGGTCGCAGACTTTGGAGCCGGAGTGGCTGGTCGCGATTGGCCTGGTGGTGGCCGCCATGATCTGGCTGTTGTTTCTGAGCTACCGCGACATCACCTATCGCCATGACCTGTGGTGGCAATTCGCGTTCGATGCGCACGTGTCGAGGTCGCTGCGCGCAACGAGTGTGGTCGCGGTCGTGGCCGGTGGTATCGGCTTGTGGCAGCTGTTTCGACCCGCGGGGAGTGCGGCCTTGCCGCCCACGACCGAGAAGCTGGCGTTGGCCGCTGACATCACGCACCGCCAGGATTCGGCGGAAGCCTGTCTGGTCTTGATGGGCGACAAATCCCTCCTGTTTTCCATCGACGAGACGGCGTTCATCATGTACGGACAAAGTGGTCGTTCATGGATCGCCCTGGGTGATCCGGTCGGCGATCCGTCCAGAGCCCCGAATCTGGTGTGGCGATTCGTTGAGACTGCCAGCGCCCATGGCGGCCGCGCGGTGTTCTATCAAGTCACACCGGCGGCACTGCCATGGTATCTGGACGCCGGACTGCGGGCGTTCAAGCTCGGCGAAGCGGCACATATTCCGCTCACCGACTTCGGGCTGGAGGGGCCTCAGCGTGCACCGCTTCGGCATGCATACAACCGCGCCCGGCGCGAAGGGTTGAGCCTGGAAATCCTGCCACCGGGATCGGTTGGGGCGGTGATCGAGACGCTTCGCGTGATCTCCGACACCTGGCTCGCCAACCAGCGCGTCCGTGAGAAGGGCTACTCGCTAGGGACGTTCGATCCCGCTTATCTCGAGCGCTTGCCGGTGGCCATCGTGCGCCGCGATGGCCAGATCATCGCGTTTGCCAACGTGCTGCGAACCGGAATGCAGCGGGAAGTGCGGATCGACCTGATGCGTGCGCTCCCCGACGCACCGCCGAGTACGATGGATTTTCTGCTCATCGAGCTGATGCGTCACTACCAAGCGGAGGGGATGGCGCGATTCGGGCTCGGGATGGCGCCGCTTGCCGGAATGGCCCAGCATGAGCGCGCACCGGCGTGGCAGCAGGCGGGTCGGTTGGTGTACGAGCACGGTGAACGATATTACAACTTCCAGGGCGTTCGCCGGTTCAAGGAAAAGTTCAACCCGGTCTGGGAGCCGCGCTATCTGGCGGCGCCGGGCGGGATGGCGCCGCTGTTGGCGCTGGCCGACGTGGCTACCCTGATCGGTGGCGGCTTGCGCGGTGTCATCACCAAGTGAGTCGCCTGGTATGGCTGTTGGTGCTGGGCGTGTTGCTGACCGCCTGTCAGCGGCACGAATCGCCGACCCCCCATGGCCGGTTCGAGCGCGTGTGGTTGGGTGTCCCCAGCGGACCGGTGCACAGCGTGGTGATCTGGCTGATGCCCGGACGCAGCCGCACCGCCATCGACCGGCGCCTGGGTGAGCTGCTGGTGAACAAGGGCGCATTGGTGATCAGCGTGAGCGCCCCGGGCCTGCTCGCACGCATGGCCGAGGATGGCGATGAATGTCTGCTGCCGGCCGGCGATCTGGACAATCTGGCGCGGGAAACCCAGGCCCAGGTGGGATTGGATCGCTATGTGCCGCCGGTGCTGGCGGGGCGGGGGGGCGGCGCTGCCCTGGCATACGCGGCGCTGGCCCAGGCGCCGACCGGCGGTTTCGCCGGGGGGTTGTCGTTGGACTTCGATGCGACCCTGGCCTCCGCAGTCCCCTTCTGTCCGGGCCGGGGCCTGCGGGCGAATTTCGACGCCCGGCAAGGCCGAAGCAGTCTGCAGCCGGACGCGCAGCCCGTGGCACCCTGGGTGGTCTCGCCAATGTCACGTGACCCGGCATTCGTTCGACGGTTTGTGAATCACGCGCCCGACGCGGTGGCCGTGGTCGCTGAACTCCCGCCTGTGTCCGATCCCTTGCCTCACTTGCGCGAAACACTGCAGCGCGCCGATCGGGCGCTGCGCAGCCGGCTTCCCCAACAGCCGCCGATCACCAGACTCGACGCCGGGCAGCTCCCGCTCATCGAGGTTCCCGCCATGGGCGCGAATGCGCCGGTCTGGGCACTGTTGATGAGCGGGGACGGTGGCTGGGCAGGTCTGGACCGAGATCTTTCCAGGTTGCTGGCGGCCCAGGGGGTCGCCGTGGTGGGCTTCGATTCCCTACGCTATTTCTGGCAGCCACGCACGCCGGAGGGTCTGGCCCAGGATCTCAGGCGCATCCTGACACGCTACCAGACGCGCTGGCCTGACAGAGCGGTGATCCTGATCGGCTACTCGCAAGGCGCCAACGTCCTGCCGTTTGCCTACCAGCGCTTGCCGGCCGAGTTGCAGGCACGTGTGGCCCGACTCGTCTTGCTCGGGCCCGGCGAGCGGGCGGCCTTCGCGTTTCAGGTGAGTCAGTGGTGGCGCAAAGATACGGGCAATTACGACGTCCTGCCCGCGGCGCGCCGGTTGCCGGGTGAGCGCACGCTGTGCGTTTATGGTCAGGATGAAGCCGAGGAATCGATCTGTCCGCGTCTGGCGGGGACGTTGCCGGTCATGGCGCTGCCGGGCGGGCACCATTTCGATGGCGACATGGCACATCTGGCGCGGATTGTCCTGGGCGCACCGGCGTACTGAGCGATGATGCGTCTCCGGATTCGCGTGGCTGCCCGGTCAGTCGCACGGCTCGGCATAGAGATCGTGTTCGTCGGCATCGGTCACTACAACGCGCAGCTTGTCCCCAGGTTTGACGTCCGGTGCCGCGTCGAGATAGATCACTCCATCGATTTCCGGCGCCTCCCCGGCGCTGCGGGCGATGGGGCCGTCCATGTCCACCGCATCGACGAGCACCTCCAGCGTGCGCCCGATCTTCTGCTGCAGACGCGCGGCGCTGATGGCCGCCTGATGCGCCATGAGTCGCTCGAGGCGCTCCTGCTTGAGCGGCTCAGGCACCGCGTCGGGCAGGGCGTTGGCAGCCGCGCCGTCCACCGGAGAATAGGTGAAGGCGCCGACGCGATCGAGCTGCGCGGCGGTCAGGAAATCGAGCAGCGCCTCGAAATCCGCGTCGGTTTCGCCCGGAAAGCCGACGATGAAGGTGCTGCGCAGGGTCAGCTCGGGGCAGATGCGACGCCACGCCTGCAGGCGTTCAAGGGTATTCTCGGCGGCGGCCGGGCGTTTCATGCGCTTCAGGATACGCGGGCTGCCGTGCTGCAGCGGCACGTCGAGATAGGGCAGGATCGCCCCCTCAGCCATGAGCGGGATCAGCTCATCGACGTGCGGATAGGGATAGACGTAGTGCAGGCGCACCCAGGCGCCCAGGCTGCCCAAGGCGCGGGCCAGCTCGGTCAGGCGGGTGCGTACGGGCTGGCCGTTCCAGAAATCGGTACGGTACCGGAGATCCACGCCATAGGCGCTGGTGTCCTGTGAGATCACCAGGAGCTCGCGCACGCCGGCTGCCACCAGCCGTTCGGCTTCGCCCAGTACGCTGCCGGCGGGACGGCTGACCAGGTCGCCGCGCATGGCGGGGATGATGCAGAAGCTGCAGCGGTGGTTGCAGCCCTCGGAAATCTTCAGATAGGCGTAGTGGCGTGGGGTGAGCTTGATGCCCTGGGGTGGGACCAGATCGATGTGCGGATCGTGGGGCATGGGCGGAAGGTGAGCATGCACCGCTTCCATGACCTGCTCATAGGCGTGTGGGCCGGTCACCGCGAGGACAGCGGGGTGCACCGCACGGATGTCTTCGGGCTTCGCGCCCATGCAACCGGTGACGATGACCCGGCCGTTCTCGGCCAGCGCTTCGCCGATCGCTTCCAGTGATTCGGTCTTGGCGGCATCGATGAAGCCGCAGGTGTTCACCACCACCAGATCGGCATCGTCGTAGCTGGGCGAAACCGCATAGCCCTCACGGCGCAGCTCGGTGAGGATGCGTTCGGAATCGACCAGCGCCTTGGGGCAGCCGAGGCTGACGAAGCCGACTTTGCGAACCTGTGTGCTCATGGGGATCTGGCCTCGGGCGCGATGGGAGGCTGATTTTATCGGGCTTTCAGGAGGCTGTGAAAGATTCGACGGGCGGTCTTGCGGGGCCCGCTTGCCGCAGCGCGTCGTTCGCGCACCCGTATACCTCAATTCCGACAACATTCGGCCGATCCGGAGAAGTGGGCCGATTGTCTCTCGAGGCGTTCGATGGCGAGTCTGATTCCTTCGCTCAACAGTTGCGTCGGGCGTATGCAGGCGGGCGAGCGGCGAGTGGCCGAGCGCCTGCAAAGTCATCTGGAAGACGATTACCTCTGCTGGTATGAGATTCCCGTCGGCAAGCGCGCGCGATACACCGATTTCATCGTTCTTCATCCCGGGCGCGGCTTGCTGTTGCTGGAAGTGAAGGACTGGAAGCTCGACACGATCAGAGCACTGGACCGTGCGACGGTCACGCTGCTCACCGGTAGCGGGCTCAAGATCGTGCCCAATCCGATCGAGCAGGTGCGGCAATGTGCCTATCGCCTGCTCAAGGTCCTCGATCGCGATCCGCAACTGATCCAGCCCGATGGGGCGCGGCGCGGCAAGCTGGCGTTTCCCTATGGGTATGGCGTAGTGCTCAGCCGCATGACCCGCCGCCAGTTCGAAGCGCATGGCCTGGATCAGGTGATGCCGGCGCATCAGGTTCTGTGCGCCGATGAGATGACCGAATCGGTAGAGGCCGAGGCGTTCCAAAAGCGCCTCTGGGATATGTTCAATGCCCCGTTTCCAGTGCAGATGACGCTGCCGCAGATCGATCGGGTGCGATGGCACCTGTTCCCCGAAGTCCGCGTCGCCGGCCTGCAGGACGGGTTGTTCGATGCGTCGTCTTCAGAGGCCGCATCGCCGCCCGAGATTCCGGACGTGATCCGTCTGATGGATCTGCAGCAGGAGCAGCTTGCCCGGAGCCTCGGGGCGGGCCATCGGGTCATCCATGGGGTGGCTGGTTCGGGCAAGACCATGATCCTCGGTTACCGCTGTCTGCATCTGGCCCGCCAGTTGCGCAAACCGATTCTGGTGACCTGCTTCAACATCGTATTGGCGACGCATCTGCGCCGGATCATGCAGAGCGAGGGTGTGGAGGATCAGGTTCACGTCTATCACTTCCATGACTGGTGCGGCGAGCAACTGCGCCGTTATCACGTGACTTCGCCGATCGGTCCGGGTGACTACATCGATGCGCTGGTGCGTGCCGTCATCGCAGCCGTCGATAAAGGGCAGATCCCGCGGGCACAATATGGCGCCGTGATGATCGATGAAGGCCAGGACTTTGATGCAGACTGGCTGCGATTGATTGTCCAGATGCTCGATCCCGACGACGGTTCGCTGCTCCTGCTCTATGACGACGCCCAGTCGATCTATCGGCCGAAAGGAACGCTCGACTTCGCGTTGTCCAGTGTCGGGATTCAAGCCCGTGGCCGAACCAGTATCCTGCGCATCAACTACCGCAATACGCGGGAAATTCTCGATTTTTCGTATCGATTCGCGCGGCACTACCTGACTCCGGGAGAAACCGACGAGGATCATGTCCCACTGGTGGCGCCGGAAGCGGCCGGGCGACATGGACCGCCGGTGTGCTTCAAGCATTGCGGCTCGCTGGAGGAGGAAATCGCGTTTGCCGCCGAGACGCTGAGCAAGGCGCGCAAGGATGGTCTTGGATGGCGGGATGTAGCGATTGCCTGTCGGGCCCGCTGGCTGATCGACAAGATGGCCGCCGGTCTGGGCCGGCGTGGTATCCCGGTCCAGACTCTCGCAGATCGGTGCGGAAAGAAAGCCTTCGACCCGACCGCGGATTCCGTGAAGATCATGACCATGCACAGCATCAAGGGGCTCGAATTTCCGATGGTCGTCATCCCCGATGTGGGCACGATCACGCTCGATGCCGATAACATGGCCAGCGAGGCCAAGCTGCTGTACGTGGCCATGACCCGTGCCATTTATACACTGGTGCTCACCACCCACACCGAATCCGAATTCGGGCGCCGTCTGAGTGTCATCTAGCATGGGCTGTGGGTGTGTCAATTGCCTTTTCATTCAGTATTGGCGACCATTAGGGGTTTAATCTGTCCGGTCTCTAGAGAGAGGCACATCTTCCCCCTTTGTTCCTAAGCCTTGTCTGATGAAGAGGACTCACCCATGACCCAGCCCGGCGCCAAACCAGCGCTTCCGTTCGATCTGACCCTCACGGACGAACAGCGCATCACGCGCGAAACCATGCAGCGTTTCGCCGAAACCGTCATCAAGCCCCAAGCGCGCTCAATCGATGAATCCAACGAAATCCCGGCCGAGATGCTGCAACAGGCCCATGAACTGGGCATTACCCTGCTGCCCGTGCCGGAAGATCATGGCGGCGCCGGCTCGCCCCGCTCCCCCGTTTCGAACGTGCTGATCGCCGAAGACCTGGGCAAGGGCGACATGGGATTGGCCTTGCACATTCTGGCACCGCTCGGCTTCGTGAATCTGCTGATCGATCAGGGTTCGGCCGCACAACAGGCCAAGTATCTGCCCATATTTGCGGGTGAAGCGTTTGTGCCCGCGACGATTGCCATCAGCGAGCCGCGCGCCACCTCGGACGTGCACGCCTTGCAGACCAAGGCTGTGGCCGAAGGCGGCGCCTATGTCCTGAACGGCACCAAGGGGATGGTTCCGCTGGCCACCACAGCCGAACACTTCGCGATCGTGGCCGACGTCGACGGAGAAGGCCCGCAGGTCTTCCTGGTCGAGAAAGGTGCGCAAGGTCTGAGTGTGCAGGCGCAGGGCTATCTGGGTCTGCATGGCCTGGGGCTGGGCGTGGTGACGCTCGAGAATGTCCGCGTCGAAGCCGCGGCCAAATTGGGCGAAGGCGAAAAAACCTTCGATTACCAGCGGCTGATCGACCTGTCGCGTCTGGGCGCATGTGCTGCCGCGGTGGGTACCGCTCAGGCATTACTGGAGCATGTGACCGAATACGCCAACGAGCGTATCGCGTTCGGCGAGCCCATTTCCCATCGCCAGGCGGTGGCGTTCATGGTGGCCAACATCGCGATCGAACTGGACGGCATGCGTCTGATGGTCTGGCGCGCTGCGGCCCAGGCCGAGAACGGCCTGGATTTTCATCGTCAGGCCCATCTTGCCTACATCAACTGCGCCGAGCGCATGATGCAGGTGGGGACCGACGGGGTGCAGATCCTCGGCGGCGCCGGTTTCCTGCGCGAGTACTCCGAGGAGATGTGGTATCGCAACCTGCGCGGTCTGGCCGTGCTGGAAGGCTGCTTCAACATCTGATCCCGACATGCCGATTTTGAGGATGACGCAATGATTTATCTGGAACTTCCGCCGAATGTCGCGAACATGCAGAAGATGGCCAACGGTCTGGCCAAGTCCATGTTCCGCCCCATTTCCCGCAAGTACGACAAGGCCGAGCACACGCCCCCGAAGGAGCTCGATGCGCTGAAGTCGATGCTGGGCGGCGGTGGCGGCGGCATGGGTGGCCTGGGCGGTGGCGGCAAGGACAAGGAAGCCAAGCCCGGCGTCAAGAATGGCGGCAACATGATCGCCATCGCCGCCATGACCGAAATGTGCTGGGGTGATGCGGGTCTGGCCCTCGCCATCCCCGGTCAGGGCCTGGGCAACGCGGCCATCATGGCGGCCGGAACACCCGAGCAGAAGGAAAAGTTCGGTAAGTGCTGGGCTGCCATGGCCATCACCGAACCGGGCACTGGTTCGGATGCCGGCAACATCAAGACCACCGCCAAGAAAGATGGTGACGACTACATCATCAACGGCGAAAAGATCTATATCACCGCGGGTGGCCGTGCCAGTCACGTGGTGGTGTGGGCCAACATCGACCCCACCAAGGGCAAAGCGGGCATCAAGTCGTTCGTGGTGCCGAAAGATCTGCCCGGTGTCGAGCTGGTGCGCCTGGAGAAGAAGATGGGGATCCGCGCGTCGGATACTGCTGCCATCACCTTCACCAACGTCCGCGTTCCCAAGGACAACCTGCTCGGTTCCGAGGAAATCAAGGACAAGAAGGAAGGCTTCGGTGGGGTCATGCAGACCTTCGACAACACGCGTCCACCAGTGGCCGCGATGTCGTTGGGCGTGTCCCGCGCTTCTCTGGATCTGACCAAGGAGCTCCTGGCGAAGGAAGGCGTCGTTCTGGAGTACCAGAAGTCCCGTTGGACCAATGATGCGCTGCGCGCCGAGATCGAGTGGATGGAGTCCGAGTGGGAATCGGCCTATCTCCTGACCATGCGCGCGGCCTGGATGGCTGACAACGGTCAGCCCAATTCCAAGGAAGCTTCCATGTGCAAGGCCAAGGCCGGGCGCGTGGGCAACTACATCGTCCTGCGCTGCGTCGAACTGACCCGTAATCTGGGCTACAGCGAAGTGCATCTGCTGGAGAAATGGGCGCGCGACCAGAAGATTCTGGATATCTTCGAAGGCACCCAGCAGATTCAGCAGCTCATCGTTGCCCGTCAGGTGTTGGGCAAGAGCTCCAAGGAACTGCGCTGATCCCCAGGCTGGCAGATGCGCCGCGCATCTGCCATGCTTGATCGAAATGCCCTGGCTGGTTTTCCAGCCAGGGTTTTTTTATGCGCTTTTTCGAGAAAAAGAGGCGCTCAAGTTTTCCGTGGGGCGTCCGATATTCGAGTCCAGAATCGCAGGCTTGAGCGCTTTTTCAGGGATGGAGGCGACAATGCCGCTTTGTCCAATCGCCGATCGATTTGTCCGCCTTACCGGCGGTCCATTGTCTTTCGGATCGCTGGCTCCGGTTGTGTCACCTGCCAGTTTGGAACGAAAACTACACCTTGGCCGCCGGGTGACGCGGGCAAGCGCCCTGTTCTGGCTCTTGCTGGGTTTATTGGCGGTGTTGGCGATCGATCTGGGACTGACCCGCCTCGGTCTCTGGGACATCATGCCGCTGATTGGCTTGGGGGTCCTCCTGGCGCTATCGATGCAGACATTCTTCAAGCCCCGCCTGATGAGCCGTCAACCCGTGCTTTTGCCGCTGATCACACCTGTGGCGATCGGCCTGCAGTTTCTCGTGCTGATGCAGCTGATCCGGATCGACGAGTACGGATACCTGAGTGCCTTCGGCAGCTTGCTGGGTTTGGTGACGCTGCAGTGCTATCTGGGAATTCAATATGGTGGGCGCATCAGCTTTCTGGTCGGCGTTGCGCTCACACTTGTCCTACACAGCCTCTATCTGGTGGGCCGCACTGAAAGCAGCCTGTTTCAGCCTGAGGAAGAGTTTCTCTGTGTCGGGAGTGCGCTGGCCATTTGCAGTGTGATGGCCATGGCTAACAGCTTTCAGCGGGGGCGCCGGGATGGCCTCGCTCATCTCTACAAGCAACAGGCCGAGCAGACCCGTCTGATCCGGCGGCAGCGCCAGGCGCTGGACCTGCGGTCGAGAGCGCTGCTTGAGGCCAATGAAAACCTGCGGCAGGTTTCGCTTTCCGACGGATTGACGGGCGTCGCCAACCGGCGCTGCTTTGATGAGAGCCTGCACCGGGAGTGGTTTCGTCACACACGCGGAACCGCGCGGAGTGGGCAGCAGCGCGTCAGTGATTCAGCCGAGCGCCCCGGGCTCGGTTTGCTGCTGGTGGATATCGATGCCTTCAAGGCCTACAACGATCGGTATGGCCATATGGCGGGTGACGATTGTCTGTGCCGGGTGGCCGGGGCCATCCGCCGTGCGACGCTGCGCTTGGGCGATCTTGCCGCTCGCTATGGCGGCGAGGAGTTTGCGGTGCTGCTGCCCGAGACCACGCTGGAGGGTACCGAGAATGTGGCCTTGCGCGTCATGGCGAACATCGAGGAGCTGAACATTCCGCACGAGGATTCCCCGGTGGCTTCGATCGTCACCGTGAGCATCGGGATCGCGCACCTGGGTGAGGCGCCGCATCTTGAGGTGGCGGCTTTCTTGGGAATGGCCGATCAGGCCCTCTATCAAGCCAAGAATCAGGGACGCAATCGCATCATCGTCCGGCTGCCGGCGTGACCGGGGTGCACGTTGCCGGCCTCCAGTGATCGGAACCCGGTCCGTGCCCAAGCCGCGCACGCCTGGGTCAGGACAGGCCGGCGATGAGCTTTTCGAGCTGAACGGCATCGACGGCGAAGCGCCGGATCCCCTCGGCCAGTTTTTCCGTGGCCATGGCGTCCTCGTTCAACAGCCAGCGAAACCGGCTTTCGGACAGGTCGAGACGTGCCAGGTCTGCGGTGCGGGCCGTGGCCGGATCGAGCCGGCGCGGCAGGGGATCCTGCCGAGACTCAAGCTCTGACAGCAGGACAGGAGAAATGGTGAGCAGGTCGCAGCCTGCCAGCGCGGTCACCTGGCCGACGTTGCGGAAACTGGCCCCCATGATCTCGGTGTCATGGCCGAACTTCTTGAAGTAGTTGAAGATGGCGCTGACCGATCCGACACCGGGGTCATTCTCGGGCAGGTAGGCTTCCACCCCGTCGCGTTGGCGGTACCAGTCGGTGATCCGACCCACGAAGGGCGAAATCAGCCGAACCCCGGCCTCAGCACAGGCCACTGCCTGGGCTAGGCAGAACAGCAGTGTCATGTTGCAGCGGATGCCTTCGCGTTCCAGCACACGAGCCGTTTCGATCCCCTCCCAGGTGCTGGCCAGTTTGATCAGCACGCGCTGGCGGTCGATCCCGGCCGCTTCATAGAGTGCAATCAGCCGACGTGCCTTGGCGAGGCTGGCCGGAACGTCAAAGGACAGGCGGGCATCGACTTCGGTCGAGACGCGCCCCGGTACGATCCGCAGGATCTCCATGCCGAAGTTGACGGCCAGCTTGTCCATGGCGGCGTCCAGGCGCTGCTCAGCGGTGCCACTCTGGGCCTGTCCGAACCGTACCGCTTCTTCCATGAGATGCCGGTAAGCCGGCTGGCCGGCTGCCGCGAGGATCAGGGACGGATTGGTGGTCGCATCGGTGGGCCGGTAGCGCCCGATCGCCTCGATATCGCCGGTATCGGCGACCACCGTGGTATAGGCACGCAATTGTTCCAACTGGTTCATCGACAGTCCTCCACATGGGAAGTCAGAAAATCGGTTCGCGAAGGCTCGAGCGTCTGAGTGGGGGGCACTCCCCTTGTGCGGGCTCGGCAGAGGCGGTCAATCAATGGAGCCGCATGCGGGCTGCAGCCTCCTCACTTGGTCCCTCTGCTGCGGCCGGCCAGCGGAAGAAGCGCCGGGCGTTGGCGGTCGTGCGCCGGGCCAGCTCGACGGGATCATCACCCCGGGCGCGTGCCACTGCTGCGTGCACATGGGGCAGAAAGGCAGGCTCATTGCGTCCATCGCGCGGACGCGGACGCAGATCCCGCGGCAGCAGGTAGGGGCAGTCGGTCTCAATCATCAGTCGATCGGCGGGAATGTCGCGTACCAGTTCCAGCAGATGCCGTCCCCGGCGTTCATCGCAGATCCAGCCGGTAATGCCGACGTACAGGTCTAGGTCGAGGTAGGCATACAGCGCGGTCCGATCGCCTGTGAAGCAATGCACCACGGCATCGCCGATGGCATCGCGCGCGGCCCGGATCATCGCCAAGAAGCGCTCGTGGGCATCGCGTTCGTGAAGGAAAAGCGGCAAACCGAGATGTGCGGCCTGTTCCAGGTGCCACTCGAAAACGCGCTCCTGCGCCGGACGAGGCGAGAAATCCCGGAAGAAATCCAGGCCCGTTTCTCCGATGGCCAGCACTTCGGGCGCGTCCCACAGCGTCGCCAGGTCATGGAGCTGCGCGGAATCATGCTCGGCTGCATGGTGCGGATGAACCCCGGCCGTGCAGCGCAGAAGTGCAGGGTGCGACTGGGCGAGCGCCAGCGCTTTCCGGCTGCAGGTGAGCGAGCTGCCTGTGACCATCATCCCGGAGACGCCGGCAGCTATCGCGCGATCCAGGACCGACTCGCGGTCGGCATCGAAGGCATCGTGGGTCAGGTTGGCGCCGATATCGAACAGATCCATCAGGTGGGCTCCGTGCGGCGCTGCGCGCGATGTAAGCGGGCAAAACGCAGGGCGATGGCGAGCGGTACCAGACCGCCCAACCCGTAGAGCGGGAGCACCACCCAGACGGTCCAGGGGTAGGGGGGCGGCTGGTGATGCAGGTAATGGCTCCAGACCAATGCGCCGCCAAGCTGCCAGATCACGGCGCACGCCAGTGCGGCGATGGCCCGTGTTCGCGGGGGTGGTTCGGCCCGGACGCCGTAGCGACCCTGCCAGCGCGACAGCGCCAATCCGGTTGCCAACAAGGCCACGCCCATGAGGCAGAGTACATAGGGCCCAAAGGCCAGATTGAGGCGGAGGAAAGTCCGTTCCGGTATGGCTGGATTGAAGTATGCCGTTACCGTCTGGCCGATCGCGTACGGTTCAAGGGCCGCTTCGGCCGCTTGGCGTGACAGTGGAATGCGCCGGGAAAACAACTGATCGGTGCGCAAGACTTCTTGGCCCACACTGAAACGGTAGGCGACGTAGGGAACGAAGCGATCGTCCTCGACGGAACGGATTCCGCGATCCACGACGGCGGCCGGGATCGCGCGGAATCCCTCCACTTGCCGGATCTGGAAGACCAGTCGCTGAACGCCCATGAACAGCAAGACCACGCCAGCTAGGACGCAAATCAACAGCAGGCGGCGCTGGATCAACGCCGATGGGGATGCAGCATGGGATAATGGCATGACGGGATAACAACGCGTGATTCAAATGATCAATTGTCGCATGGATACTGGCGACTGCTCTATATTCAAGATATTGCCATCTATCGGATTTATGTATTAAATTGTTCAATTAAAATACGGTACCTCTCTTGACAGCCATGACTCAACCTCCCAAGCCAGCCGTGATCGACCTCGAGACGCGTGAGCGAATTCTGCAAACCGCTTTCGAGATGTTTGGTCGTTATGGCTACGACGGTGTTTCCATCGACCAGATCTCCAAAGCCTGCGGCCTGAGCAAGGGCGCGATGTACTGGTACTTCCGGAATAAGGAAGCTCTGTTCGTCGAGTGTGTCAAGCGGCTGCGCAAGCTGTTCGTGGCCCATATCTACGGTCCGATGGCCGGTGCTGATAATCCCTGCGAGCAGATGTTGAAGTTCTTTCAGGGAATCGAGAGCATCCTCAAGGATTCAGAGAATCTCGAAAGTGTTTCGGGCCTGCTGATCGGCGTGGGGCGCGTTGATCGGGATCTGATCAAGGAGTTCCGGGTGCGTGCGCGCCGGGATGCGGAACAGTTTCTCGCAAGCATTCTCGAAAACGGCCGACAATTCAAGCACTTCCGTTTTCTTGGGGATGCCTTGCCAGTCGCGCGGGCACTGTTCATCGTATTAGAAGGGTGTCTTGTTCAGGCGCGCTCTGATACAGCCGAGCAGACAGCTGATGCGGTGCACCGCCTCGCATTAGGGTTCTTTCTTGCCTGCGGTGCCAAACCACCAGCGGAGCTGGGGTACGAAACGCTGGCGAGCGGGGTACCAGCCCCAATTTCTTGACACCCCCGCGCAGCGGTTTCTATAGTGGACCGCCCGGCTCGCCCCCAGCTGGTGGCGAGCCCGCCCATTTTCTACCGGCTCATCATGATCCCGGGGATTGCACCCGGCCCCGCTGACAGGAAGAGACATGTTCGGCAAGCTATTCGGGAAGAAAAAGGTCGGTCCTCATCTCGTCCACATCGAAGGTGTCGACAAGCCGGTGGAGTGTGACGAAAAGACCTTCATCCTGTCGGCTGCGCTGCGTGATGGCATCGCGATTCCCTATAGCTGCCGTGTGGGTGGCTGCGGTACCTGCAAGGTTCGGCTTCTGGAAGGCAAGGTGAAGGAATTCACCGACAAGACCTACCTGTTGAGTCAGGAGGAACTGCGTGCCAACTATATCCTGTCCTGTCAGTGCCAGCCCCGCTCCGATGTCCGGATTCAGGTCGATGGACTGGATCTGTCGGCCGAGGCCCAGGCGTCCGTCCATGAGGTCGTCAACCGGACGGGGCTGATCAAGGCGCTCAATCACCTCACCCACGACATCGTGGAAGTGCGCATCGAGCTGGACGGCCCGATGGCGTATACGGCGGGCGAGTACGCCGATATGCGCGTGCCGGGCGTACTGGATGAGTTCCGCTCTTATTCCTTCGCGGCCCGTCCTGATCCTGCACAGGCCAATCGGGTGATCTTCCACATCCGCAAAGTTCCGGGTGGAAAATTTACCGAATGGCTGCACCAAGCCGACCGCATCGGCGCCCGAGTGGAGCTGCGCGGGCCGTTTGGCGACTTCCGCCTGCGTTCTGCGGCAGCGCCGATGGTCTGTGTGGCGGGCGGCAGCGGCATGGCACCGATCAAGGCCCTGCTTGAGCAGGCGCTCGTCGATGGTGTGCAACGGGACTGTACCTACCTATTTGGCGCACGGTCGCAGAAAGATCTGTATTGTCAGGATGACATGGATCGGATCGCCGCCCAATGGAAGGGTCGGTTCCGCTACATTCCGATCCTTTCCGAGGAGCCTGAGGACAGCGACTGGACCGGCCCGCGCGGTCTGGTGACGGAGTTCCTCACTCGTGAGGTGCCTGAGCTTGCGACCTGCCATGCCTATATGTGCGGCCCCCCGCCGATGCTCGATGCCGCCATTGAGGTGTTGAAGGGTGCTGGCATCCCTGGTGAACACATCCACTTTGACAAATTCCTGGACAAGAGCCACTTGGCCAAGGCGCATATCGACGAACCCACCTCGCACATCGGCGATAAAGGCTGACATCCGGCAACTTAGGCTCTGCATGCCGTGCTGGTGTCGTGGCGCCAAGGCGTTCGCCGGCCCGTCAACGGTTGTAGCGGCTCTGAGGCAGCCTTTGCCCGGATAAGAGCCGCAAAATTGGCGTCAACTTGGCCTAACCGTCCTCTGCCGCGTGGATGCACGGGAAGACCGGCTTGACGCTATCACAGTCGGCTGATCAGGAACAGAAGGGCCAGATTTCCCAAGGCACTGATGATGAACAAGCCGCGCCAGGTGGCGACCGGATCGCGGGCGAGGATGGGCGGGCGGCGCGCCGTGACGAAAGCGGGGTTGGGCTCGGTGAGATCGTGAAGAAACTCGGAAAGCTCTGCCTGACGCAACTCGGGATTGCGCTTCAGGGCCTTCTCCAGTGCCCAGTCGACCCACAGTGGCAGGTCCGGCACCCACTGGCGCGCCGGGGTGTAGGTAAGGCGGCGGATGGTGGTTTCATCGTAGTGCTCGCCGTAAGGCAGATGGCCGGTGAGCAGCTCATAGGTGATGACCGCGAGCGAAAAGAGATCCGAGCGTGAACTGCAGGGCTCGCCGAGCAGATATTCCGGTGCCGTATAGAGTCGCGTGCCGAGCAGCGTCAGGCGCTGGATGGGGGAGGTAATCTCTTCCACCCCGGCGATCTTGGTCGAACCGAAGTCGATGATCCGGGCCGTTCCGTCCGCATCGATGAGAATGTTTTCGGGCTTCAGATCCTGATGAATCATCTCCAGGCGATGAAAGGCCATGAGGCCGCGGGCGATCTGGCCGACCAGGTCACGGACACGATGCAGGTCCGGCTGCGGATGCCCATGCATCCACTGCCGCAGCGTCTCACCCGCGATGTACTCCGAAACCGTATAGAGAAACTGCCGGGGGCGGCTGGGCTCGATCACGCGCAGCACATGCGGACTGTGCAAACGCTTGCCGACCCACTCCTCGTGCGTAAACAGGTCGAGATAGACCGGATCGTCCTGATAGTTGACCGAGGGGGTCTTGATCACGACCTGGACGCCGCTGTCCTCATCCACGGCGAGATAGACCTGGCTGCGTGCGCTGGCGTACAGGGCGCGGATGATCCGGTAGCCGTCGATCCGCATCCCGGGATCGAGCTCCGGGGGAAACGGCTTCTCGGTGAGCTGGTCGAACCAGCCTTGCGCATCGGTCTGGGGGAGCGCGTCGAAACGCATAATCTGACAACTCACGTTGTCCGGACTGCCGGCATGTAAGGCACGGGTAGCGATTTCCCGCGCTGCTCGGTCCAGGTGATCGGGGTGGGCCTGAATCGCGGCGATCAGTGCTTGATCGCTGACATACTCATGCACGCCGTCGGTGGTGAACAGGAAGAGGTCACCGACTTCGACCGGAAAATGGTGGTAGTCGATGTCCAGATGCAGGTCGATACCCAGCGCGCGCGTGAGGAAGTTCCGGTCCTCCGACACCCAGATGCGGTGGTCCTGGGTGAGCTGGGTGAGCTCACCGCGGCGCAGCCGGTAAATACGGGTGTCGCCGACGTGGAATAGATGCGCCGTGGTGGACTTCACCACTAGCGCGCTTAGTGTCGTCGCGCAACTGCGCCGCGTACTGTCGGCGCCCTGACCGCATAGCCAGCGGTTGGTGGCAAGCAGCACCTTTTCCACGGAGGTTTTCACCGTCCAGGATTCGGCGGTGCAGAAATAATCGTGGAGCAGACTTTTGACGCTGGTTTCGCTGGCGACGCGTCCGGCGGCGCTGCCACTCACGCCATCGGCCAGCACGGCGACGATGCCCTTGCTCTCCAGCAGTGGCGATTCCGGAATCAGGACGCCGTAACTGTCTTGGTTCTCGGTTTTGGCGCCCCGGTCGGAATACTGTCCGACCGTCACCATTGCGCGGGCCTCGAGCGTCATCCTGAGTCTCCAACTCGCCGGCCGAGCACGGCCACGCGCATCCCGCGCGGCGATCAACCGATCTTGATCATCTGGACGGTGCCATCGGGCAGAACTTCAGCGGTTTCGCCGCGCGGTTCGGCCAGGAGCAACGCGATCAGGACCAGGACCACCAATCCAGTACCGCCGATGACCATGAAAAACACCTGAGGTGATACCAGCGACAGCACGGTCAGGAAAACGAGTCCGCCGACGTTGCCGTAGGCCCCCGCCATGCCCGCAATCTGGCCAGTCATGCGACGCTGAATCAAGGGCACCATGGCGAATACTGCGCCCGATCCGCCTTTGGCGAACAGGCCGCACAGCAGTGTGTTGGCGACAACCAGCGCGACCGGCCATTCCTGCGTGACCTGTCCCAGCAGCAGAAAGCTCCCGGTGATGCCGGAGAACAGCATCAGGAGGCTCAGCCGCCGACCGATGCGGTCGCTCAGGATGCCGCCAGCCGGACGGGCGATGAGATTCATCACAGGATAGGTACCCGCCAGAATCCCAGCTGTGACCGGAGAAAGCTTGAACTCATCGAGATAGAACAGCGGCAGCATGGAAACCAGCGCCAATTCGGAGCCGAAGGTGACAAGATAGGCCAGATCCAGAATCGCGACCTGTCGGAATCGATAGCGGAAGAGCTCCGGTACGGGTTTGGACAGGACCTCTCGATTTACCTGGTAGATCTTCCAGCCCTGATAGCCGCAGACGGTGGCGATGCCCAGATAGAGGATGTTGCTGGTGGCCGGAGAAAACCAGGCGAGCCCGGCGGGAGAAAGCTTCCAGACCAGCAACGCCAGTGCGCCGTAGATGGGCAGGCTCATCAGCAGGTAAAGCGCGAGATCGCCGCGGCTGGTGACTTCCATCGCGCCCATCTTCTTGGGCTTGAAATAGGTCGAGCCCTTGGGGGTATCGGTGACCGACCGGTAGTACACCACCCCGTAGGCGATGGCGACTACGCCGGTCGCCGCGATGGCATAGCGCCAGCCGTTGGCGCCGCCGAACCATAAGGCCAAGGTGGGCAGCAACATGGCGGAGGCGGCCGAACCGAAATTGCCCCAGCCGCCATAAATTCCCTGTGCGATCCCCGTCTGTCGCGCCGGAAACCACTCGCCGATCATGCGGATGCCGACCACGAATCCCGCACCGACAAAGCCAAGTAGGAATCGGGTCACGGCCAGCTGCTCGAAATTCTGCGCCAAGGCGAAGGCAAAGCACATCAGCCCAGAGCTGATGAGAATGATGGTAAACATCCGCCGCGGGCCGAAGCGGTCCACCAGCATGCCAACCACGATGCGTGCGGGAATGGTCAGCGCCACGTTCAGGATCAGCAGGATGCCAACTTCCTGTTCGTTCAGGCCAAAGTTCTGCCGCAGCGCAGCCATGAGCGGGGCGTGGTTGAACCAGACAGCGAAAGAGATGAAAAAGGCGATCCAACTTAAGTGCAGGATGCGCATGTTTCCTTTGAAGGATAATAGGTTGAGTTTCTCCGACATGGCGATCCCGGCCTGAAAAGGAAGTGATGGCCGGAGACAAGCAATATGCGCGCCAGTTGGCGCCATCGGGTGCAGCGTCCCGATGCAAACGGCGCACCGTCCGCGTCATTCGACGACATCGTCGGCTATTCAGTGCGTTGGGAGCGACACGCGACCACCGGTCTGGCGCATCCCGCCGGCGGAGTGCACGGTTGAGGGGCACTCTGAGGCCCCCGATATCGCTCGTCAGAGGCATCATGCACCATCTTTGATGCAGCCTCTTTGAGTTGGTGCGTCTTTTGCGCTAAATGGGTGCGGCAGAACCGGTGTTCTACGATCCGGCGCGCAGCACGGCCATGGGGGCGGCGGACAGGGCAACCGACAGATCGTCCCACGCGTCAGGCGGACAGGGCGCGCCAGTCAGCAAGTTCTGCCACGGTCCTGCTGGAAGGTCGGCATCGAGTTGCAGGCGCGTCCCTGTCCAAAGCGTTGCGTTCAGTTGCTCCGGATCCCCTTGGCAGGCGGTATGCAGCAGGCGCGGCGCCAGAACGATCATTGCGCGATCTTCGAAGATCCGAGCAAAGGCGCACAGATGATCCGCCCGTGGACCGCTGACGGTCAGGGGCAGATAGCTGCCGCGCTGGAACAGGGCCGGGTCTTCCCGGCGCCAGGTCAGGATCGTGACCAGCAGGTGCAGCTTGAGTGTCCCCTCATCGCGTGCGGCCCATGCGGTTTCCCATCGGTCGGCCGGCGCGGGGTGCTTGAGCAGGCGATCGAGGAGTTCGCGCCGTTTCGCGTAGTCCACGGGGCGGCGGTTATCCGGGTCGACGAGGCTCAGGGCTTCGAGTTCGATCCCCTGATAGATATCCGGCATGCCGGGCACTGTGGTCTGCAGCAGGCTCTGAACCAGACTGTTCCAACGGCCGAAGGGGATCAACTGGGTGACGAATCGGGTCAGGTCATCGGGAAACGGATTGTTGGCGCCCGCTTCGAGGATACCGCGGATGAAACGCTCCAGTGCGCCCTCGTAGGCCATGTCGGGGCTGAACCAGGAGCTCTGCTCCTTGCCTTCGCGAGCCGCCTTTTGCATGTAGGCCACGATGCGATCGGCGTAGTCGGGCTCGGTTGCGGCGACGACGCGCTCGGGCCAGGTGCCGATGAGCGTCTGGTAGAGCAGGTATTCGTGATGGGAACTCGGTAGCCGTTCGCCATCCATCTCGGTCAGGTGGCGGCGATTGATCCGCGCCCAGCGTTGCAGTGCGTCGGCAAACGCCTGCGGGCACTCGGACAGCACATTGATTCGCGCCCGGACATCTTCACTGCGCTTAGTGTCATGAGTCGTGCTGGCAAGCATCTGGTGAGGAAACAGTTGAGCGCGCCGTTGGTTGTGATGGTGAAAGGCGGCGATGCTGATTTCCGCGCGCGCTGGATTGCTGCCCACCTCGTTCAGCGAAGCCAGGGGGAACATGCGATAAAACGCGGTGTCCTCCACCGATTTCGCCATCACAGGGCCCGTATATTGGGCAAAACGCATGGCGAAATCCTGCATCGCCAGCCGCTGCAAGCGGGGAACGTCGTCAGCCACGTCCAAAGCCAGCACGCGATGGATGAAATCATAGATGGTGGTTTCCTCGCGGGCACGGCGCTTCTTGGCTTGGGCTACCGCCCAATCGAGATCGCGGCGGTCCTCTTCCTGAGCGCCTTGGCGGTCGACATAGGTCCGGTAAACCGGAAACGCTGCCACGATCTCACCCAGCGCTGCGCGCAAGGCGTTGACCGTGAAATCACGCGTGAATGGGTCCCCCTCCGCCAGTCGCCCCAGCCGGTTGGCGAGCACGTTGAGCTCACTGGCCAGGGTATTGCGCATCAATGTTCGCTTGGCCGCATACACCACCTCGGCCATGGATCCAGTTCGTCCAGTGAATGCACTGAAGCTGTCCCGCAGGGCGGTCAGTCCGTTGCCATCGACCTGCAGTCCGTTCATGAGCCGGATGAACTCATAGCCGGTCGTTCCATGGACCGGCCAGGATCCCCGCAGCGATTCGTGATCGGCCAGGATTTTTTCCACCACGGTATAGACCGCTGGTTCCGTTCCGGGCGGCTGTCCCAGGGCGGTCCGGGTGGCGGCAGCCAGCTGAGTGAAGTAGGCCAGGGGATCATAGAGTCCGTCGGGATGGTCGATGCGCAGACCGTGGACACGGCCGAGCCGGACCTGTTCCAGGATCAGCGCGTGGGTGGCCTCGAACACTTCCGGCCGTTCCATGCGCAGTCCGGCCAGATCGTTGATATCAAAAAAGCGCCGATAGTTGATCTCGTCGACGGCCACCCGCCAGAACGAGAGCCGCCAAGGCTGCTGCTCGAGCAGGCCATGCAGGCTGTCGTCTCGGGAAAAATCGCCATGATGAGCATTGATGGTGGCCACCTGATGCGCGATATGGGCATCGATTGCCGGATTGCGGGCGCTGAGGGCGGCGAGGGCGCGCTTGTGGATTTCCTTGTCCCGCTCGCGTTCGCGCAGGGCCTCGCCATCGCTTTTGGAACGCAACGGCAGATGGCCGAATGCGGTGATGAGGCTTTCGAACTCCAGCAGATCCGGATGGCTCCCCCCCAGCCGCTGGCGCAATGCATCGAGTTCGAGATTCAGGATTCGTGGATAGGTGGACGGATCGAGCGGAAATCGGTGTTCGTAGTAGTGCAGGGAAAAGCTGCCGACCTCGGGGTCAAAGCGCAATACCAGTTCGCCACCCGCCAGGGTCTCGCCATAGGGGGCCCCGAGGATGGGGACGAGTACCTTGCCATGGAGCTCGCGTTTGAGCGGATGCCAGTCGATGTCGAAAAAGTCCGCCCAGGGCGACGCCGGACCATTTTCGAGAACGGACAGCCACCAGGGATTGTCGTCCCCCATCACCCCCATGTGGTTGGGCACGATATCCCAGATCTGTCCCATGTCATGCGCTTCGAGTGTCTGGCTCAAGGACTCGAATCCCTTCGTTCCCCCCAGTTCCGGGTTGAGCGCGCAATGGTTGACCACATCGTAGCCGTGCGTGCTGCCCGGTCTGGCCTGCAGAACCGGGGAGAGATAGACGTGGGATATCCCCAGGGCAGCCAGATAGGGCACCGTTGCGGCGGCATCGGCAAAGGTAAAGCCCGCATGCAGCTGCAGGCGGTAGGTGGCCGTGGGCCGATAGCGTGCACGCATGGATTATTCCTCTCCCGCCATGATCGACCACATCACACTCCATCCCGGCAAGTCATCCGCGGCGGCAGCCGCCGAATCGCTGCGATAGATGACCGAGGCTCCAGCCGCAGCCGGCGCGGCTACCGCTGTGTCGCCCAGGTTGGCGATCAAGCTCAGGCTGCCGGTATCGGGCCAGTGCCAGCGGAGCTGGAGCCGTGATCCGCTGATGTCGACGTCGGTCCTGGGTGTGGACGCGCCGAGCAGGGGAACGACATGGGTGGCGCGCAGCGTCAGAAGCCGCTGGTGCAGCGCCAGCCAGTCCCGATGGATGGCCTCGTCGATCTCGCCCCAATGCAGGCAGCTTTGGGCGAAGGTATCGGGATGCGTGGGGTCCGGGATGCGGGCGCGGGCCTGGGGGTCGGCGAACTCCGGAAAGGCTGCGAACTCCTTGCGTCGTCCTTCACGCACCGCGTCGCCCAGCTCACCTTCAAATCCGCAAAAGAAGAGGAATGGCCGGACACTGCCCCATTCCTGTCCCATGAACAGCAATGGCGGGCTAGGCGCCAGCAGCAGGATTTCGGTCAGGGCGCGCACGCGGTGGGGCGGCGCGAGCTGCGTCAGTCGCTCGCCCAGGGCACGGTTGCCGATTTGATCGTGATTCTGGAGAAAGTTGACGAAGCACAGCGGAGGGAGGTGAGCGCTGGGTTCGCCGCGACGTTCGCCATTCCGGAACGGGGAGGGATCTCCCTGATAGGCAAATCCTTCGCTCAGGCAGCGGGTCAGCTGGTGTAACGGCTGATCGACGAAATCTCGGTAATAGCCTGCTCCATCTCCGGTCGCCAAGACATGGGCCGCATGATGGAAGTCATCGTTCCATTGGGCCGTGTAGTGCACCGGCTGGCCAGCGGCGGCGCGCGTCAGGAAACGGGCCTGGTTGGCATCGTTTTCCAGAACCAGGTGAATGTGGCGATCCTCGCCGAAGCGTCCCCGTACGGCTTCGGCCAGCGCCGTGAGCACATGCGGCTCCGAGTCGTCGCGAATGGCGTGCACGGCATCGAGCCGCAGCCCGTCGAAGCGATACTCCTCCAGCCAATACAGTGCATTGTGAATGAAATAAGCACGCACCGTGGCGCTGTCGTCGTCATCGAAATTGATGGCCTCGCCCCAAGGCGTATGGTGACGGGGCGTAAAGAAAGACGGGGCATAGGCGTTCAGATAGTTGCCGTCTGGCCCAAAGTGGTTATAGACCACGTCCAGAAACAGCATCAGTCCGTGCGCATGTGCGGCATCGATCAGGGCCTTCAGATCTTCGGGCCGGCCATAAGCACTGTCGGGCGCGAACGGCAAGACCCCGTCATAACCCCAGTTGCGCCGGCCCGGGAAGTCCGCCACCGGCATCAATTCGATTGCCGTGATGCCTAACTCCACCAGATGATCGAGACGCTTGATGACGCCCTGATAGGTTCCCTCGGGACTGAAGCTGCCGACATGCAGTTCGTAGATGACCGCTTCGCGCCAGGGGCGTCCGCGCCAGTCCTCGTGGCGCCACCGGTAGGCGTGCGGGTCGATCAGCTCGCTCGGCCCATGGGCATCGCGCGGTTGAAAGCGCGACGCCGGATCCGGGACGGCCAGGCCGCTATCGAGCCGAAAACAGTAGGTTTGACCAGTGCGGGCCCGATTGGTCACGCATTCGAACCAGCCGTCGCCGCATGGGTCCATGGGCAGCACGTATTCGGCCCGGTCGTCGGAGATCTGCAGCTTGGGTGCCCGCTGGGCCGGTGCCCACAGGCGGAAGCGGATGCGGCCATCATCCAAGCGCAAGGGGCCGAACGGCATCTCGTGCTCAAGGGGAAAGCAGGGACCACTCATCGTCGACCTCCTGATGATTCGAATGCTCGCGCAACAGGACCAGGGAACGTGGTCCAAGTGTCAGCCGACTCCCGCCGCGCAGGTGCCGCGGACGGCCGATGCCGTCTTCGGTCGTGGTATCCAGCACGATTTGCCAGCGGGTGCGACCGTTGAGTTTGAGCAGTGTGAAGGTCATCGGTTCATGGTCGGCGTTGAGCAGCAGCAGAAAATTGTCGTCTGTCATCTGCTTGCCATGGGCGTCGAGTTCTCCCAGGACTTCGCCGCCGAGGAACACGGCCAGCGAGCGGCGGTGTTCCTGATCCCAATCCTGCGTGGTCATTTCGCGGCCATCGGGGTTGAGCCACATGATGTCCTTGACATCCGCGCCGGCGATGCTGCGCCCCTGGAAAAAATGCTTGCGGCGAAACACCGGGTGTTCCTGACGCAGCGCGATGAGGCGGCGAACGTAATGAAACAGCCGCTGCCGATCTTCATCCAGATGCCAGTCGAGCCAGCTCAGTTCGTTGTCCTGGCAATAGGCATTGTTGTTGCCCTGTTGGGTTCGCCCGATTTCATCGCCGGCCAGCAGCATGGGCACACCCTGCGCCAGCAGCAGGCTGGCCAGCAGGTTCCGCTTCTGGCGCCGGCGCAGCGCGTTGACTTCGGGATCGTCGGTCGGGCCCTCGATGCCGCAGTTCCAGCTCAGGTTATGGTTGTGCCCGTCGCGGTTGTCCTCGCCGTTGGCCTCGTTGTATTTCTCGTTGTAGCTGACGAGGTCTTCGAGCGTGAAGCCGTCGTGGGCGGTGATGAAGTTGATGCTGGCGTAGGGGCGCCGCCCTGAGCTCTCGTACAGATCGGACGATCCGGTCAGCCGGTAGGCCAGATGGCCGGTGCGGCCGCCATCGCCCTTCCAGTAGGCGCGCATGACATCCCGGTATTCGGCGTTCCATTCCGTCCAGCCGACCGGGAAATTGCCGACCTGATAACCGCCTTCGCCGACATCCCAGGGCTCGGCGATCAGCTTGACCTGGGAAAGGATGGGGTCCTGACCGATGATTTCGAAAAAGGCCGAGAGCCGGTCCACTTCATAGAGTTCCCGTGCCAGCGCCGCGGCGAGATCGAAGCGGAAGCCGTCCACGTGCATCTCGGTCACCCAATAGCGCAGGCTGTCCATGATCAGCTGCAACACGCGCGGATGAAGCATGTTGAGCGTGTTGCCGCAGCCGGTGAAATCCATGTAGTAACGCGGATCGATCGGGCTCTGGCGATAGTAGGACGCGTTGTCGATGCCGCGAAAGCACAGGGTCGGACCGCGCTCGTTTCCCTCGGCGGTGTGGTTGTAGACCACATCCAGGATCACCTCGATCCCGGCGCTGTGGAGGGTTTTGACCATGGTCTTGAATTCGGAGAGCTCGCCGGTCGCGCTGTAGCGCACTGTGGGGGCGAAGAAGCCGATGGTGTTATAGCCCCAGTAGTTGGTGAGATTGCGATCCAACAGGTGGCGATCGTCCAGAAATTCGTGGATCGGCATCAGCTCAACGCTGGTCACGCCCAGTCGCTGCAGATATTCGATCACCGGCTGGGTCGCCAGCCCGGCGTAGGTTCCGCGCAGGTGTTCCGGTACCTTGGGGTGGTTGCGGGTGAAGCCTTTGACATGGAGTTCGTAGAGAACGGTCTTGTCCCACGGTATGTTGGGCCGGCGATCGTCCCCCCAGACAAAGGCCGGATCGGCCACTTGGCACAAGGGGGTGCCGGCCATGCTGTCGCGGGTGTCGAAGGACAGATCCTCGTCCGGGTGGCCGATGGTGTAGCCGAAGTGGTGATCGTGCCAGAGCATCTGGCCGGTAATCTGCTTGGCGTAGGGATCGAGCAGCAGCTTGTGGGGATTGAAACGATGCCCCTGTGCCGGATCGTAGGGGCCATAGACGCGATAGCCGTAGCGCTGTCCCGGCCGCACCGACGGGAGGTAACAGTGCCAGCATTGGTCGGTCCGTTCGCTCAATGTGATGCAGGCGCTCTGGCGCCCGGTCTGACCATCGAACAGGCATAGATCGACTCGGGTGGCATTTTCCGAAAACAGACTGAAATTGACGCCTTGTCCGTCCCAGGTCGCCCCAAGGGGGTACGGTCTTCCGGGCCAGATTTCCATCTTCATGGGCATGGACTGGATTCCTCGGGATGCTGTAGTGACTGGGTGCTTGCGGGTGCAGCCGTGATCGCCGCGGATTTGGTTTGCCGCTCTTTGCAGCGCGCAAAGTCCGTGCCATACGGGCTCATCATTCGCAAGGCAGACGGCGCTTGGCCGGCAGAGCCGGTCGACCCGGCAGGCAAGGGTGCTTTCTCTGAGAACGCGTCTAGGCAGGTTACTCGCCCCCGCAGCAGGGGTCCAGCAAGGTGCGCGCTTGGGGTTCGGGAGGTCGTGCGCCAGGCTTCTGCCGATGAAGGCGTCATGACAACGGGCTTGTCAGCGCGCCCCTGGCCTCGCTATAAGGGCAGAAACATCAAAATGTGGGAGGGGCCGTCAATGACGGGAGTGATCATCGCGGGTTGCGGCGATGTCGGGCGACGTCTTGCCGTTCGCTTCGCAGAACGTCATATGCCGCTATGGGGCTTTGTGCAGACCTCGATGAGTCTGGCCTATCTCCGTGAGCTGTCCATGGAAGCGGTTCAGATCGATCTCGATCGGAGCGGTGCCCTTTCATGGCCGGAGTGGATGAGTGACTCGCTGCTGTACTATCTGATCCCGCCGCCACGAGAAGGTCAGTCCGATCCCCGGCTGCAGCGGTTTCTCGGCGCCATACCGGCTGACCGGCGCCCCCGGCGCATGATCTACATCAGCACCAGCGCCGTTTATGGTGATCGCAATGGCGAATGGGTCACCGAAGAAACCCCCCCCGCACCCGATACCGACCGCGGGCGGCGCCGTCTGGCGGCCGAACAGATGCTGCAGTCGTGGTGTGAAAACCAGGATGTTTCGTTCGTCACCCTGCGCGTTCCCGGCATCTATGGGCCAGGCCGATTGCCGGTCAAGCGGCTGCGGAGCGGTGGACCGCTGGTGGATGAACGAGAGTCCGCCTACAGCAACCGCATCCACGTGGATGATCTGGTCGAGGTCTGCCTCGCGGCGGCCGAGCGCGCGCCGGACAACCGCATCTACAACGTCAGCGATGGCCATCCCACCAGCATGACCGACTACATGTTGCAGATCGCCGATCTGCTCGGTCTGGAGGCGCCGCCCATCATCAGCATGGACGAAGCCCAGGCCATGCTCAGTCCGGCCTTGCTGTCTTTTCTCAATGAATCGAAGCGATTGGACAATCGCCGCATGCTCAAGGAATTGGGGGTGCGGTTACGCTATCCGACCCTCCGGCAGGGCTTGCCAGCCTGTCTGCCGGAGGTGGTTTGAGCGGATTTCAAGCGGCTTGCGACGCGCCCAGCGCCCGAGCCTCGGATAGCAGCACATTCGGGTCGGGTAGGTCGGTGATGTTGCGGCCATAGTGGGCTTGGCGGATCTGGCCATTGCCATCGATCACGAAAGCAGCCGGCTGCTGGGTTTCGCGGCCCTCGAACGCGCCATGGCCATAACCCTGGCGGACGGCGCGGAACAGGACCGGCAGATTGCCGGGTGCCAGATACCCGGCCAGACTGGCTTCCACACCGTAAGCGGCATAGGACCGGCCTTCGGGATCGCCCAGCAGGGCCGCGCCCTGGCCTTGACGCTGGGCGAAGGCCGCCAGCCGTTCCGGGCTGGACTGGAATACGATGGCCAGCGCCACGCCCGCGCGTTCGAACTCCGGCGCGGCCCGGGTCAGTTCCACCGTGGTCATCTGACATACCGGGCAACCGACATAGCGGTTGAACACCAGCACCAGCGGCTTGCCCTTGAAGCCAGCCA